>JAPOYQ010000803.1 GCA_026706505.1 Gemmatimonadota bacterium | reverse complement strand
AACGTCAGGTGCCTGGACGGTATCGATCTGCACAGTATCCCTGTCAGAAAGATCTTCGGGAGCCGAATCTAGGGCAGTAGACGCGGTTGTAGGCGAGGGCTGGAGCGACCGCCGAGGGGCCGAGAACACCACGACGGATAGGATCATGCCGTAAGCCTCAGACCCTTGAGCATCGAAGCGCGCTCTCGCAATGTCTGGAGCTTCACCGGCATCGGTCTTATAGCTTGTTGTCTGCCGACAGACTGCTGATCGCCCGGTTAATGCGATTCTTTTCATTGAGTGAAGCGCGTATCTTCGGCGATATTGTCGAGCTCCGCGCAATGACACTTGTGGATCGAGTCCGCCCGCGTTTACAGTAGATCGCTGATGTAATATTGTTACACTTTAGGTCAAAGGCGCGCGGCTATGGCGGCTACCCGGGTCATCAGCGACTTCTCCCCCAAAAAGCACAACCACAAGAACTGCATCCAAAGCGCCATCCGAAGGGCCGAAGCCATCTGTACCGATCGCGGAATACGCCTCACGAGGCTTCGCCGGCGGATTCTCGAGCTCGTTTGGTCTCGCCACGGGCCGCTGGGTGCGTACGATATCTTGCGTTTGATGAACAAGCGCGATGGGAAGGTAAAGCCGAATACCGTTTACCGCGGCCTGGAGTTCCTGCTTGAAGCGGGGCTAATTCATCGCCTGGATAGCATGAATGCCTTTATGGGGTGTGCTGACCCTGCAAGGAAGCACGCAGGGCAGTTTCTGATCTGTCGCAGGTGCGAGTCCGCTGCGGAAATACATGATCCCGGCATTGAGCGCACCTTGGGTAAGGACGCTGAGCGAGTCGGGTTTGCGGTGGAGCAGCAAACCGTCGAGGTTCTCGGACTCTGCCCGGCCTGCTCTTCTGGCTAACTCCTCTGTGCCTCTCAGCTTGCCCGCATGCGTCGGTAGTTCGTGAGATGGGCGAGTCCAACCTCGACTGAGCCTCATAACCTCTTCCACCGGAAACGTCTGTTCATCGCAGTAAACCAGAAACGGCCGACCAGGAAACGTCCGGCCAATCTCGGCCTCGAGCGCCAGCCGTTCTGTGTGACATGCCAGGTACGTGGTAAACGTCTGGGTTCTGTTTAGCACGCCGTCCGGAGCAACTCCGCCGTTCCAGACCAGCGCTATAAGAACGAAAATCGTCACGACTCCATACCTAGGTTCTCGAAGATACAGTCACCACCAACTCCCCGGTATGGAGACGGCCAACCAGAAGTCCGACTGCGACTCCATCGCAGTGGGACGCGGTGGATTGGTTGCGTGGTGGGGAAACCACGGAACGCAAGGTAGCGCGTGCTGAAGTTTAGCGTTCCGTAGCTTCCCCGAGTGATTGGTCATTCCTGGGTCCACGACATCAATATCGACGACCTCGGACCGACCCTCATGCGAATGGTCGGCGCCGCGCTCGAGCCCTGACGTTGCACTGTATTCGAACAGCCTCTTACTGTGCTGCCGCCGCGCCTGCCTCGCAGGCAATTTCATCTTGATCTCCGGTGCCACCCGAGCAACCCGCGGCGCCAATGATGCGGCCATCCACGACGATGGGCACGCCACCGGGTGATCCAACGACTCCGGGCAGCGTCGCGAGGGCGGGGTTGTTGGCGATACCTTGTGCGAAAACCCGCGTGGGCCGTCTAAAACCGGCGGCCGCTTGAGCCTTGCGCATCGAGATTTCGATGGAGGCGCTTTGAGTACCGTCGACTTTCTCGAAGTGAACGAGATGACCGGCGGGGTCCACGATGCTGAGGGCCATCTGCCAGCCGTTCTCGGCCATGCTTTCGACAGCTGCGGCTGCCACTGCCTTGGCTTGCTGGGCCGTGATGGGCATACCGTACTCGGGCCGAGCCTGCTGAGCCAGTGTGGCGGTCCCAACGATCAATGCGAGACTGGAGATCGTGAGCGTAGTGATCGCGCGTTTCATTTAGCCTGTCCTTTGCAATTGAAGTTCTGAAAAACGTTTGTTGACCGCCCACCGTGAGCGTTTTCTCCTCGGCGGGCAGTGGTATATCGAAATGTGTTTCCTCAGGAGGATATGTAATAGTATTACATAACATTCTGAGCGTCGCAATTGCGTTTAGAGGAAGGGACTTGATTATGCGCTGTTGTATCGAACGCTCGGTTCGAAACCAGCTTTGGCGGTGCCCGCAGCGCTTGTGAGCAAGGTGAAAGGGTTCTTGAGGCAATTTTTAGCGGCACTCACCCTTGTCTGGACGGCGGAGAGAGTGGGCGCCTGCTCCGGACTGGCAGATACCAGCAGTGCCCCTGGGATGGGATGCTGCTGCGACAGGTCTTCCTCACAGAAAATGATTGCACGTATGCTGCGAGCATTCTCTGCTCAACCGATTCGACGCAGGGTTGGACCAGTGACCACCCGCCCTTCAGAGCCTTCAGCCGCTTGTCCGATCTCATCACGCGGTGCCTCGTATTCCCGATGCCGCCACGCATTACCTGCCGGCACCGGTAACGCTTCTCCACCTTGCCGTTCGCCATCATCGGCAGTGACTCAAGCACCATCATCGTCGACGGCATCAGGTAGTCTGGCAAGTGCGCCTGCAAGCGGTTGCGCAACCCACTCATCAGCGCTACCTCATCCACCTCCTCGTCGGCATCGCCCATCACGCAGCCGGTCGGCCGCGTGTCACCGGTTG
>JAPOYQ010000902.1 GCA_026706505.1 Gemmatimonadota bacterium | reverse complement strand
CACGACGAATTCAGGCACTTCCTGGATGTTTCTAAAAGTGTCTCTTGGGGTGCCCTCGCGGTCCTTGGCGTTGGGAGCGAACATGACCATGGGCGGATCCGAGGAGATCCCGTTGAAGTACGAAAATGGAGCCAGGTTGACTTCACCGCTGAGACTCATGCTGCTGATCCAGCCTATCGGGCGGGGTGCAACCAACGCGTTGAACGGATTGTGCGTCAACGGCTTGGTGTGCAGATTCTCTCTGGGAGCGTAAAACATGGTGTTTCAGGTTGGAGGCTCGGTTCGACTGCCATTGGCAAGATCCCGGCCGCGGCGCGTGGCCACCGCCGCCGTTGTGGCTGCGGCCGCTAGCGCAGAGCCCGGTTCAGGTTGTCGAGAATCCGGTCCAGATACTCGGTGGTTTGTCTTGCCTCCGCACGCGTGAAGCCCTCCGCAGCGATATTGAATAGCTCTATCGCGATGGGCATGAGCTTCTTTTCCAGTCGCCTTCCCTCCTTGGTCAGGAAGACGCGCGTTACGCGGCGGTCGTCTGAGCTTCGGACCCTCTCGATCAGCCCCATTCTCTCCAGTTTCTCCACTGCCGATACGGTTGTCGGCCCGACGACTCCGGTACGGGCACCGAGCTCGACCTGCTTCAAACCGTCCTCCTCCCAGAGAGCGCGCAGGAAATACCACATCCCCACCGTAACCCCGAACGGCGCGATCCGGACCTGCAGCAAACGCAGAAACTGACGGTGACATCGGCGGATCTTGTAGCCAATGCTATCCTCCAAAAGCAGTTGCGCATTGCTGCGCAGGTGCTTTTGCCTCTTGGCTTCGGTATTCAAGTGAGAACTCTGCTGACGGGGAAGTTCGATCCTATTATGACTACTTTGCGAGCTATCTGTCTATGCTCCAAAACAGTCCGGGTCCGTACGGCGGCCCTTGAAGCGGTGTAAAATCAATGCCGCAGAGTAGCTGCATCGGCTGCAGAGAAAATAGCTAGCGATATAATGAGTCGCACCGTATCAGCCAACTCACCCGTTTCCGGCATGTCGCTATTCGGCTTGGAAGGCAGAGTGATCATCGTGACGGGCGCGGCGAATGGTATCGGGCTGTTCTTCTCGCAACGGCTTGCAGAACTCGGCGCCTCTGTTGTACTGGCCGATATCGATGCAGAGAAAGCCGCCGCAGAAGCGGAGAAGTTGACTCAGGCAGGACACTCGGCCTTGGGCGTGCATGTGGATGTTGCCGATGAGTCGTCCACAAGGGAGATGGCAACCAAGAGCGTTGCGGCTTTCGGCGGGATCGACAGCCTGGTCAACAACGCTGCATTGCTGCACTCCCTTCCCCGCCGCGGGTGGGAGCGGATTTCGGTTGGGGAGTGGGATAGAGTCATGGCAGTCAACTGCCGTGGCCCTTTCCTCTGCTGCAGGGCAGTGGTCCCGCATATGACCAGGCGCACTCGGGGGACGATCGTCAATATGTCGTCGTCGCGGGTCTTCGCGGGCACACCAAGACGGCTCCACTACACTACGTCGAAGGCCGGCATCGTCGGGTTCACCCGCGCACTCGCACGCGAGCTGGGTCCGGAAAATATTCGCGTCAATGCCATCGCACCCGGACTGACGCTGACTGCGCAACAGATCGAGTCGGCCTCGGCGGACTATCGTGCCCGGTCGGCTGCCGGTCGGGCGCTGCAAGCCGATCAGACCCCGGACGATCTCCTTGGCGTGCTGGTGTTCCTCATTTCCGATGCAAGCGCTGCCATGACCGGACAGACGCTGAGCATCGATGGTGGGGAAGTGATGCGTTGAGGTGCGTCTCGCCGGCATGTCACGACGACGAGCCATAGGACAACGCCTCAGGGCACAATGCCCGCCAGGCTCGACGCGGCGTGCCAAAGGCGTTCCCTAGTCCCCTTTCGAAACGCCGACGAGCGCGGTCTTTCGCAACCGCAACAGCGTTAGCAGCAAAGCCGCTGCGGCACCGGCCTTCCAGGCGCCGGCTACGCCGGTCCATTCAGCCACCGGCAGCAGCAACGCCGCCCCCAGTGTCCCCAGCCAGACGCGCGCCCCGATCCCAAGGCGTGTGGAAAGATACCCGGCCGAAGCTGCGGTGAGCGCCAGTATCCCCAATACGCTGACCGCGAAGCTCAATAGGACAGCCGAAGCGGCATCGGACATCAACAACGCAGGGACCTCAACGAACAGGAACGGCACCACGTACGCGGGCCAGCTCAGCAGCATGGCCTCCCACGCCGTTCTCAGCGGTCCGGATTCCGCGATCCTTGCCGCGACAAAGGCCGCCAGGGCAATGGGGGGCGTCAGCATGGACAGTGTGCCGAAGTAAAGGATGAACAGGTGCGCCTGCAGTTCGCCGATCCCCGCGGCCACCAGGCTCGGCGCCAATAGACTCGCAAGAATGACGTATGCGCTGACGGTGGGCATCCCCATGCCCAGCAGAATGCTCGCTGCGGCTGTCGTGACCAGCAAGAGACCGAGGCGGTCTCCTGCCAGGCTGCCAAGGAAATACGAGAGCTCGAACGCCCCTCCGGTGAGGCTGAAGACGCCGATGACGATGCCGGCAGCCGCAGTAATCACCAGGATGGCGCTGCTGTCGCGGCCAGCGGCTGCGAGGCCGGAAGCAACGGCGCGCCAGCCCGCGCGCCGCCCCTGATAGCCGCGCAGCATTCCGAC
>JAPOYQ010000346.1 GCA_026706505.1 Gemmatimonadota bacterium | reverse complement strand
CGACGAGCTGCTTGCGGAGGAGGGTGTGTCGGATTTCGAGAAACGCGGCGTCATGACCGTAGAAGGCAAACAACTACTGGATAATTTTCTTCGCTTATGAGGAGCGCAACATGATACAAGAAGCCATAAGAGATCTAATCGCCGGAACAGACTTGGACCGCGCTAAGATGCGGGCGGTGATGGAGCAGATTATGAGCGGCCAAGCTACAGACGCTCAGATCGGCGCTTTTCTCGTCGCTCTGCGGATCAAGGGCGAGACTATCGACGAGATCGCTGGCGGTGCCGAAGTCATGCGGGAGAAAGCTACGCCGATAGTGACGGTGCGTCCCGATCTCATCGATACCTGCGGCACTGGCGGCGATGATTCGGGGACCTTCAATATCTCTACGACGGTAGCCTTTGTCGCTTGCGGTGCCGGTTTGGCAGTAGCCAAGCACGGCACCCGCTCAATATCGAGCCAGTGCGGCTCGTCGGACGTGCTCACCGCGTTAGGGGTCAATGTCGAAGCTGTGCCGGAAAAGGTCGGCGAGTGCATCGACGAAGTCGGCATCGGCTTCCTCTTCGCGATAGCCTTGCACGGGGCGATGAAACACGCTATCGGCCCGCGCAGGGAGTTAGCGACCCGTACGGTTTTTAACATTTTGGGGCCGCTGACCAATCCGGCTGGGGCCAAAAGGCAATTGCTCGGCGTGTTCGACGGCGCATTGACCGAGGCGCTCGCCGGAGTGCTGCGCGAGTTGGGGTCGGATCAGGCCCTGGTGGTGCACGGCTCGGACGGGCTGGACGAGATCACGCTGACGGGGCCGACGCAGGTCAGCGAGCTTAAAGACGGGCAGGTCAGTACGCGCCAGATCCACCCGGGAGATTTTGGTTTGCAGACAGTCTCAGCCGAGGCGCTCAAAGGCGGCGACGCGGATTGCAACGCGCGCATCCTGCGCGGGGTACTCGACGGCGAGGAGGGGCCGCAGCGCGATGTGGTGTTGCTCAACGCGGCGGCGGCGATAGTCGTTGGCGGGCGGGCCGAGGATATAACCGCTGGTCTCGAAGTAGCCCGGGAGTCCATCGACTCGGGCAAGGCGCGTCACGCCCTAGATCGGCTGGTTGAGGTAAGCAACTCCTGACAATGGCGGATATTCTAAGCGAAATAGCTGCGTACAAGCGCGAGTTCGTCGCCGACCGCAAGCGCCAGTGCAGCCTAGCCGATGTGCGGTCGCAGGCTCGCGATACGCCCGCACCGGCCGATTTTATGGGTGCGCTAACTGCGGACGGGATCGCGCTGATCGCCGAGATAAAAAAAGCCTCGCCGTCCAAGGGCGTCATCCGCGCTGACTTCGACCCAGAGTGGATCGCCGATGCGTATGCCGCTCATGGCGCGCGCTGTCTTTCGGTATTGACGGACGAGGCGTATTTTCAGGGGTGCGATGCTTATGTGCAGATGGCGAAAGCGGTTGCAGGCTTGCCGGTGTTGCGCAAGGACTTCACCATCGACGAGTACCAGCTCTACGAAGCCCGCGTCATCGGGGCTGACGCCGTTTTGCTGATCGTGGCGCTGATGGACTCCAGCCAACTCGACGACTACCTTGGCCTCGCCGAGGAGTTGGAATTAGACGCGCTAGTCGAAGTTCACGATGGGGCGGAACTGACGCGCGCCAAGGCGGCCGGTGCGCAGCTTATAGGCGTCAACAACCGCGATCTGCGGACTTTTGAGACGAGCTTGGAGACGACCTTCGCGCTTTTGGATCAGATGCCGGAGGGAGCTGTCGTCGTCAGCGAGAGCGGCATTGAGGATCGCGGCGATGTCGAGCGGCTCGCTGCCGCCGGCGTCGATGCGATCTTGGTCGGCGAATCCCTGATGCGCGAAGACGATATCGGGGCTAAAGTGAGGGAGCTATTGGGCGCGTGAAAAAACGAGTATTTTCGGGCATTCAGCCCTCGGGCCACATCCACATCGGCAACTACATCGGGGCCGTCCGCAATTGGCTGGTCAACCTAGAGGACCGCGACAACATCTTCTGCGTGGTCGATCAGCACGCGATCACCGTGCCGTACGACCCGGAGGCTTTGCGCCGTGGCACGCGCGAGGCCGTGGCCCTGTACATCGCCTGCGGACTCGATCCGCAAAAGTGCCGCCTTTTCGTGCAGTCGCACATTCCCGAACACACTGAGTTGGCTTGGCTTTTGACCTGTATCACGCCCATGGGCTGGCTGGAGCGGATGACCCAGTTCAAGGATCGGGTGGGTGCGCGGCGCGAGCGCGTCGGCACGGGGCTGTTCGTCTATCCGACGTTGATGGCCGCCGATATTATGCTCTACCAGGCGCACGAGGTGCCCGTCGGCGACGACCAAAAACAGCACGTGGAACTGACGCGCGACATTGCCGAGCGCTTCAACCGCCAGTTCGGCGAGGTATTTACCGTGCCCAAACCGGTCATTCCGCAAGTCGGTGCGCGGATCATGGGGCTCGACGATCCGACCGCGAAAATGTCTAAGTCGGCCGAGGGCCAGTACCACAGCGTCGGCCTGCTCGATGATCCGGATAGGGTGCGCAAGACGATCATGCGGGCGGTGACCGATTCGCAGCAGGGCATTGTCTTCGATCCGCAGCGCTCTGGGTTGTACAACCTTCTGACAATCTATCAGGCGTTGACCGGTCTGGGGAACGACGAGATCGAGGCGCATTTT
>JAPOYQ010000059.1 GCA_026706505.1 Gemmatimonadota bacterium | reverse complement strand
GTCGATCCAATTGACCTCGTCCAGTTCTGGGCATGGGTGGAGCAGGACAGTGTGCAGCCAGGGTTTGCGGCCTTGCTTGAGGAGACGCAGCGCGCTCGGCAGCACGGATTCACCGAGAGTGAGCTGGCTCGCGAAAAGTCCAACCTTCTGAGTGCCATTGAACGGATCTACAAGGAACGGGATCAGCGAGAATCGGCTGACTTCGCCCAGGAGTACACGGACCACTTTCTGAATGAGATTCCGGTGCCCGGCATCGAGGCTGAGTGGGAGTTGTACCAGGCGTTGCTTCCCGAGATCTCGCTGACGGACGTGGATGAAGTTGCCGCCAGTTGGGCAGAGCCCGGCAACACGGTGCTCCTGGTCATGCGTCCCGAAGGCGGCGAGGAGTTGGACGACGAAGAGTTGGCCTCGATCTTGCAGGCGCAACTCGCGGAAGCCGACTCACTCGCTGTCGAGCCGTATGAGGATGCGTTCGCCGACGTCCCGCTGCTTGCCGAGGTGCCAACGCCGGGAACGATTCTCGATGAAGAGCAGATTGAGTCCATCGACGCGGTCAGGTGGACCCTTTCCAACGGAGTCACTGTGATCGCTAAGCAGACCGATTTCAAGAATGACGAGATTGTGTTTGGCGCCTTCAGTCCGGGCGGGCATTCGCTGGTTGAGGACGCCGACTATGTGTCGGCCCTGTACGCGGATTCGCTGGTGGCCGGTAGCGGCGTTGGTGAGCACGACAACGTTGCCCTGGACAAGCTGCTGGCCGGTAAGCGGGTTTCGGTGTCTCCCTTCATCGGTGAGCTGTTCGAGGGCTTCAACGGTCAGACGTCGCCTGAAGACATCGAGACGATGTTTCAGCTCGTCACGCTGTACGCGACCGCGCCGAGATTGGATCCGATCTACTTCTCGACGTATGAGACGAGCCTGCGGACCCTGGCCGAAACGCGAGCCGACCAGCCGGATGCCGTGTTCTCCGATACCGTGAACAGCGTGCTGAGCCAGAACCACTTCCGGCGGCGACCGCTAACGCTGGAACTGGTGGACGAACTCAGCATCGAGCGAGCGGAAGCGGTGTATGCGGACCGGTTTGCCGACCTGGGCGACGCGACGTTTGTCTTCGTGGGCGCGTTCGAATGGGAAAGCCTGCGGTCCTTGACGGAGACCTACCTGGCCAGCCTGCCAACCACCGGGCGCGCGGAGCATTGGAAGGACGTGGGGATCGACCCGCCATCCGGGCTGGAAGACCACGCGGTGCACATCGGCATCGAACCGCGCAGCCGGACGCGCGTGTACTTCGCCGGAGACCTGGAGTGGAACCGCCAGGAGGCGCTGACCCTGACGGTGATGGCGGAAATGCTCACGATCCGACTGCGGGAACGATTGCGCGAGCAGTTGGGCGGCACCTATAGCGTGGGCGCGGGCGCTCGAGCAAGTCTGCTACCGGACGCCGAGTACCGAATTTCCATCGGTTTCGGCAGTGATCCGGCGCGCGCAGACGAACTCTTGATGGAAGTGTTTGAGGAATTGGCCTGGCTGCGCGACGGGGGCGAGCAGGAATACTTGGATACAGCGAAAGAGTTGCTCCGCAACCCCAGGGAAGAGCAACTGCGGGAAAACGGTTTCTGGCTGGGTCAGATCCAGAGTTCACTGCAACGCGGTCAGGACTTTGGCGGAACCCTCGACTTCGAGGATCGCCTGGATGCTCTGACCCTCGACGATGTAGTCGCTGCGGCCAATCGGTACTTGACCGAGGACCGCTACGTGCGGGTGGTGCTGTTGCCGGAAGAGGGATGATGCTCTAGCGAGGTCGTCGGGTCGATGGCAGTCCGACCGGCCAACAACCCTGGATGGCCGGCGATGTCGACATGCCGAAGGCTATGCGGCATTTCGGGGAGGTCGGTTGCGACTCACCGTTCGTCTATGACCACGTACCGGAGATGGTGGGCGATTTCGAGCGGCAAGCACAAGCGGTTGCCTTTGCCCTGGGCTACATCAAGGTTCTGATGAAGGCTATGGAGGTCGACGGTTAGGCACCGCCGGTAGCGCACTGCTTCCGGCGACGACCGCTCCGGCTGATCCCCGCAAGAATGTGAGTCGATGCAGCCGAACGCCTAGAGCTAGCTGTCGTCAATACGTCGCTCGAGTCTCTGGAGCTGGTCCTGCGTAGCGCGGATTTCTCGCAACAGCTCTTCACGGGATACGGGTTTTTCAAGATCACGAAGAGTTTCCAGTTTGGCTTCGTCCAAATTGTTCAAGATGATCGCAATAAAGAGATTTATTACCACGAAGGTGCCGATCACAACGAAGCTAACGAAGTAGATCCAGGACAGCGCATTCAACTCCATAGCCTTGAACATGACGTCCGTCCATCCTTCAAGCGTAATGATGTTGAATAGCGTAAGCAGCGAAGTTCCAAGATCACCCCAGTTGTCGGGATCATGATCGCTGAACAAGTGATAGCCGATGATGGCGTATATGTAGACCATGATTCCTATCAGGAGCATGACGTGTCCGACGCTTGGGATCGAACGAACAAGCGCCGAGACGATCAGGCGCAGGTCCTTGATCGTCGATACCAATCGAAGCACCCGAAGCAGGCGGGCCAGCCGGGCAATCATGGCGAACTGACCGGTTGCGGGTATGAGCGCGAAGACGATGATCAGAAAGTCGAAGACATTCCAGCCATCGCGGAA
>JAPOYQ010000300.1 GCA_026706505.1 Gemmatimonadota bacterium | reverse complement strand
CCCAGCGCGGCATTGACGCGCTGGGCGTACTCCGAGTGGTGCCGGTACACAGTTTCGGGCTGAGCAGGGTCGCCAGCAGCAATGCGGACGTGGTTGTGTGGCGCGGGTAAGTCCTCAAAGAGGAATTTGAGTACTAGCCGCTGTCGCCACTTGCCCCGTTCCAAGCGCAGAGTGGGCACGTTCCACGATTCAATCAGACAGCCGGCCCGCTGCGCCCGGTGGGGGCCGTCGTACAACATGTACCCGTGCCCAGTGATGCTGGTGCTGCCTTGGAAGTTGTCGACTCCGTCGAGATCTATGGTCGCAGTGACGGCGACTTGCTCGTGGAGGAATTTGCCCAAGAGGGGATGGGACAAGTCCGAGCGCAGCAGAATGTGCGGATTGAACAAGGCATTGGCCCCCAAGACCACCAACTGGCCCCGCGCTTGGGCCTCGGTACCGGCCTTTATGTAGCGGACGCCTCGGGCCGTGTGGCCGGTGGTTTCCACGCTCTGCACCGCGGCCCCTAGCACCAACGTAACGCGGGGGTCGGCGTAGAGATGGCCCATTTCGTTGAGGACCGTAAACTTGGCGTCTATGGGACACAAGTGGCACACTCCGCTGGCGCAGCAGGCGGGCCGCCGAGCCGTGGCCAAGCGAGCCCGGGCCGTGGGCTGGTGAAAAAAGAGCTCTGGATAGGCTTTTTTAAGTAGCTGGTCGGGGCGAGAAAAGCGGTGGGGTGGCTGGGGATAGGGCTGGCTGCGGGGCTGGGGTGCTCCATCGTCCGGCCCGGAGACGGCCATGAGCGCTTCGACTTGGCAGTAAAATTCCTCCAACTCGTCGTAGCTCAGGGGCCAGTCCGTGCCCACTCCATAAGTGGATTGCAACGCAAAGTCACTGGGCATCATGCGCGGCGTCACCGCCCACCAGCAGTTGGAGCCTCCGCCTAGAGCAGGCGTGTAGAACCATTGTTTGCGGCGGTGGCGATTGACAAAGGTGGCTTGGGGAGACGTGCTGGCCGGCTGGCGGTGGCGCAGTTGCCAAGCATGGGTGTCGCGGCGGCCTCGCTCCAAGACCAAGATTCGGGCGTCGGCCCGGCATCGGGCCAGATAGACCGAGAGAAAGAACGAAGAGGCAAAGCCAGTGCCCACGACAATGAGATCGTAGTCTTGGTCCATTGGTGGTCCTAGTGGAAACAGGGCTGCTGGCCGCTATGGGCCACTGGGCGGAAGTAGAGCAATTTGCGCAACGGCCACGGGATTGGTTGCCGCAGCTGCGCGTCTGGGGAGGCGCTGGAGCCAGCGTGCCGCTCATAGGTAAGCGAGGTATTGGGGTGCTGTTGAAGCAAGGCGCGCACCTCAAAGAAGGGCAACATTAGTTTGCGCCGCGCCAGACTGGCCAAGAAGCCAGACGAAGAGTCCTTTATTTCTACTAGATCTCGCTGGAAACCAAACACTTGTACCCCAGCCGGTACCAGCAAGTGATTGCTCTGCCCCCCTTCGGTGCGCAGGTTGGAATACATGGCAAACGCCGTCTCGGTCTTGAGCCCCAAGTAGGGACTACATCCGTTGAGGCCGGTTAGCAGAGGCACCAGCAGCACAGGCCAAGGCCGGAACGAGAAGGCAGGCCGCGTCGGAGACGCTTTGGGCAGGAGGACGAAAAGGAGGATCAGGGCGGCGCTGTACAGCCCCCACAAGGGAAGCACCAACTCGGCCGGTGCGGCAACCAGATTGTTCAACGCAACCAAAAGTCCCAACCCCACAATTACTGCGCCAACAGCGAGGAAACTCTTACCGGAAAAAGACATGTCCTCCCACCGCGCCGACTCAAAAAGACGTCGAGTTGGCCAGCCCGCGTCGAGGCGCAGGGAAGCAAACAAAAACAGCAAGGCAAAAATCATGGAGGAGAAGTTGTAAAATTCGCTTATGGGATTAAAGCCGACCGCCGCGTGGAAGAGGAGCCCGAGCAAGATACCGGCGTTGCGGCTAGGGGCCCAGCACAGCAGGAGCGGAATGGTCGCTTCGACGGCTAGGGTGAGGTAGATGGGGACCGCTCCTGCCAAGGCGAAGGGGAGCGACTGGAGTTGGGCCGCGTAGAAGTGGACCGCGCAGCTTGTCTGGGGATCGAGGAAGTCGGCGTTGAGTTTGTGAAAGACGGCGAAGAAGTAGAGAATGATCAGTTCGAGCCGGACGATGGGGGCAAAGGTTCGGTACAAGGTTCCCGGCTCCACGGCGAATGTGCGCCTGGCCCACGCCAGGCGGGCGTAGGCTTGGAGAAGCGTCAAGTTCACCAGCCCGGTGAAGAGCCAGTGGTTGGAGATAAAAGGAGCCGTCGTCCAGCTTTCGCACAACTGTAGGGCTACCAGCAATACGAGGCGGTGTGGTGCGGCCGGCCGGTGGAGCAGATAGAGGGCGGCGGCAGCGAGTAGGGTACTGAGCAACGGAGCCGGCCACGGGTCTTTGGCAACGAGGTGGAAAAGCGTTGCCAAGCCCCAAAGGACGCAGAAGGTCGAGTACGTCTTTTGCTCGCTGGTCGGCATAGCGGCATTAAGATAGAGAATCCGATCAGCGCTCAATAGAGCGGAATGCGATTGCCCACGGTACCGGTCACGCTGTCGATGAGCAGCCAGACGCCACCGCTGCTAATGTGGCCTCGGGCCATGCCGAGTAAAAAGGGACCGAGTGTGCGGTACGCGACCACGCTACCAAACC
>JAPOYQ010000930.1 GCA_026706505.1 Gemmatimonadota bacterium | reverse complement strand
GAGAATGTGCGTGTCGTTTTCAGCGCGGGGCCAGCCGATCTGCTTGCCTTTGATCACATCCACGCTAAACGTCGTATCAAAGGAAATTTCCACGCCCGTGCCGACGATCTCGCCGTCGCCCTGGACGGCGTGCCCATCGCCTAGATGGAAAAGCGCCCCCGGAGCCTCGACCGGCAGATAGACGGTCACGCCTGTGACAAAGCCCCGGTAGTCCATGTTGCCGCCGTGGGTCGAAGAGGTCGCCGTGGAAATGGCCTGACCGCGCGGCGGAGCCACTCCGAAACAGCCGACCATCGGGTCGAGGGGTAGCACCAAGCCCGGCAGGGTATCCGGCTGTGTTGTCGTGCCGGCCGCTAGATCAATAGGCCACCGGAGCGGTTGGTCTTCGCGCTTAATCCCGGTTGTAAAACCCGGATCCAGCACGTTAGGCGCGATTTCCCTAGCCGTCCAGCCCCAGTCGCGATTGGGATAGAGTTTGTCGAAGTGAACCACCAAGGTGTCGCCCGGCTCGGCTTCCTCTATGTAGAAAGGACCCGTCATCGGGTTCCCGCGCTCAGCGACCCGCTCGCCGTGCTGATCCTGGCCGCGGGCGTCAACGGTCGTGGTAGAGACCGTATCGCCGGGGGCAATGGCCAGCACGGGATCGTGCCAGCCGATGGTATTGTGATAGTGGGTAGGAGTGAATTCGTGATGAGCCATAAGACCTCGCAGAAGGTGTGGAGTGCATGGGAAAACTGTTAGCTAAGAGCTTGCAAAGCTACTCAAATTTCCCAAGCGAAAAAAGCGATGCCGGATGGAACAAAAAAAACGCCGCTAGGTCGCCTCGGGCCGCGGCCTGTTCTAGCACCTCAATTTCCGCGCCCAACTCGTCCGCAATCCGCACCCGTACGTCCGCATCCGCCACCGCATCGCCCAAGTGCCCGACGAGCTGGTCCAACACCTGCCGTCGCACGCGAGGACGCATCCCACCCGCGTCAAAGCACTCGGCCCGAAAGCGCGACACGTGCTCCTTTTTGGCAACTAGTTCGGCGCGCCCCAACGCCAACGCCAAAATGACGCGGTGTAGCACGCCGGCGAAATCCACATCGACCTGCTCAAGCAAAGCGGCCACCGAGGGCGGCGGCAACGAGCGCACAAAGGCCACCTTGCCGGTTAGCTCTTGCAGCATTTGGCCGTCGGCGCGCAGGTCGATGGCACTGGGGCCGGTCCACGTCTCGGGCACGAGCTTTGCCAAGGCTGCGACTTTGGGCTGTAGATCGGGCCAAAAGCCCAGCTCGGGACAGCCGACCAAGGCGCGGGCCTGCTGGCGCATCTCTTTTAAGCGCTGGAAAGCGCGCTCCCAACCCTGCTTGTAAAGCGCGTCAAACGGGTCGCTGGCCAACTTGGCGACAGCGGCGTTGAGGTCGCCGCCGCTTTTCTCCTCCAGCGCCAAGTCCATGCACGCCAAGCCCTGCTCCATGCCTTGGCGCAACTGGTCGCGGCCAAGGGCGATGCCAGTGCGGTTGCGCTGGGCAAAGCCCAACCCACGGATCCTCAGATAAGCCCGCAGCGAATCCATAAAGCGCGGCGGCAACTGCCCGTATTCGAGCCCCGCAGCGACCACTTGGCCGATGAAACTATGGCGGTCGAGCGGGACTTGATTGAGATCGACGCGCGCTAACCGATTCACGAAGCCCCCCCACCAGCTCGTTCCCAAGCGGCGCGCAGCACTTTTGACAGCAGTTCGGGTGCGGCTTGGTGCAAGGCGTAGATGACCTCGCGGATCTCGGGGTCGTTGATCGGCGGCAACATCACCGCCTGCCCCGACTCCGACAGCAAGCGATAAGCCGAAACTGTGCCATAACGGCCCGCATCGATCTCGGCGTGCATGTCGATGCTATCGACCTTGTCGAGGAAGGCGTCCTCTAGCAGACTCTGATCCACCTTGTACAAGAGCGCGGCGCGCTTGCTGTGATCGTCTAGCGCCGCGACCGCTTCGAGCCATTCCCACGACACCTTGGTGCGGTTGCCGTGGTAGTAAACCGGATCGAGCGTGTCTTCTACCGCGCGCGCAAACGACTCCGCCGACATGGTTTGCAACAGCGCGGTGTTGAACCTCGCCAGCTTGTACTTGCCGGGGGCAACCAACTCGGCGATGATCTCCGACGGCAGCTTATCAACGACAGCGGGCAAGTACCCCGGGCGGCCTTTGGCATCCATGCCGGTCAGCGACAGCACCTCCTCGGGGTTTTCGTCTATGGCCACCAGCGCGGCTTGTTCCTCCACGGCCTGTGCCTTGAGCAACGCGCGGGCCTCATCGGCGCGCCCTTCGCTCAGCATCTGGCGCAATTCGACGTTCTTGGCGATCAATTCTTCCAGATCGCCCGACCACTCCCCTAGCACCACCCGGTCGCCCTGCACTTGCAGAGCATCGTTCTCGTGCTGGGACATCGGTCCTCCTGTGTGGAATGAAGTAGAGATTGGGGGCGGTCTTAAGGTAGGTTAAGTGGTGAATTGTGTCAATATAAAATTGTTTTAACTTATTATTTATATTCTACTTAAATCATTTTACTGGACATGTTCTATCTTTTTTTTTATATTATATGTCACGATTAGCGCGGGGTCTGCGGCCCGGCGCTAATTTTTGTATGGGCAAGCGGTTTGACGAGAATTGCGTTGATTAGTAGCGCAGTACTAGGTTCTGCCCTATATTGTCCCTT
>JAPOYQ010000944.1 GCA_026706505.1 Gemmatimonadota bacterium | reverse complement strand
CACGTGGCGGACGCCATGGCGGCGAGCTGGGATGCCCTCGAAGCGGGAGATGAGGCGACGGCGCGGAATCACTTCTATCAGCTCTTGCCGCTGATGAACCACGAGCGGCTCTACGGGATTGCGATCTACAAGTGGATTTTGCAAAAGCGCGGGTTGATTCGCTCGACGGTTTGCCGGGCACCTGTGCCCGTCCTCGACGGCGACGCGCTAACCGAGTTGGAGATCCTTTGGTCCGGCGTCGCGCCGCTTATGAGAGGGTGAAGTGGCTACCTACAAACAGCGCATTGAGCGCGACGGCTTTTGCGTTATCGAGCAAGTGATTCCCAAGGCAGAAGTCGAAGAGATCTGCGCCGAGATCGTAGCTGCAGTCGAGCGCAATCACCGAGATTCCGAAGCCGAGTTGGCTGCGATTCGCCGCCGTGGTCACCGGATCGGCAACCCGGGCGTAGCCCAGCTCAGACAAGTCATCAATCAGGTGCAATCTTTTGCTCCGTACTTGGCCGACCGCCGGCTCCTAGAGGTGGTCGAGTCCTTTTTTGGGGCTTGGGCGCGGATTTCCTGCACGGACTGCGTGATCAATCATTCGGGCAATGCGCGGGGCTATTGGCACGCCGATTGGCCTTATAATGCAACCAACGCCTCGCACATACCCTCGCCTTATCCAGATGCGGTTCTGCACCTTTCGACTATTTGGATGCTGACGCCATTTTCCGCTGAGACAGGGGGGACTTTCGTGGTGCCGGGCAGCCACCGCTGGCCCCGCAATCCCGCAGCTGGGGACATGCCCGCAATGGATCAGGACGCATCCTATCCGACCGAGTGCCAGATCGAAGGGACGGCTGGCAGCGTCCTGGTGTACGACAGCAGGCTTTGGCACGCGGTGGCGTCCAACCAGAGCAAAAGCGACCGCGTCGCTCTCATCGTGCGCTACGCCCCGTGGTGGCTGAACCTGAATCCCACGCTCATTGGTCGGCCCGAGCACGAGGCCATGGTGGTGGAGACCGGCGGCAAAAACTACGAGATGGTGCCGATTGAACGGGAAGTTTTTGACCGATTACCCAAAGAGGTCAAGCTGCTGTATCGCCATTGGGTTGCACAACCTGCCCAGCCTGATGAAGTGCGCGGGCGCTGACGCCCAAGACGCCGAGGAAGCCCTCGGAGTCGCGGTGGTCGAAATCGCCGATGGCCTCCATGGAAGCGGTGTCCTCGCTGTAGAGCGAGTGGGGGACGTCGCTGGCCGCGCAAAAGGCGACTTGGCCTTTGTAGAGCGAGACAGAGATGGTCCCAGTCGCCAATTGATTAAAATGCTCAATGAGCTTCCAACTCGCTTGGGTCGCCGTGTCAAACCAATAGCCTTGGTAGATTTGCTCGGCAATAAACCCAGAGACAACGGTGAAAATCCGCCTCGCACGGCGGTCGAGAATGAGCTGGAGCAAGTAATCGTAGCACTGGCCGAGTAGTTCTAGGGCTGGTGCCTCATAGACGCCGCGCGATTTGATGCCAACGAAGCGATTTTCTACCGCGTGTAAGCCAATGCCGACCCCGTGCCGCCCGGCAATGGCGTTGCTTTGTTCGATGGCTGTGATCGGGCCAACGGCATAGCCGTTGATGGCGATTGGGACGCCTCGTTCAAAGCGCACGGTAAAAGTCTCGGCGGTATCCGGAGCCTGCTGCGGAAAACAACCCATACCAGATGCGATGAGGCTGGCCGCGGTATCTAGGGCTTCGAGCTGGCCAGCTTCGTGCGTCAGACCGAGCATATTGGCATCCGTAGAATAGGGCTTGTCCTGGGTGGCGGTTATGGGCAAGCCGTGCCCCTGGCAGTAAGCGATCATCTCGCTGCGCCCACCAAAATTTTGCAAGAAAGCCGGGTCGCGCCAGGGAGCGTACACCTCGATATGTGGCGCGAGCATTTGCGCCGCTAGTTGGAAGCGGACTTGGTCGTTGCCGCGTCCGGTAGCTCCGTGCGCCATTATTTGGATGCCGCGTTCTTGCATGTGGGGCAACATGCCGGCCACCGTCACGTGCCGGGCGATGCCAGTGGTGTTCCAATAGCCCCCTTCGTAGCGGGCCTGAGCTTGGACAAGTTGGATGCCGGCTTGGCAAATAGCCTCTCTGCGGTCGTCGAGAATCATCTCAGCGGCCCCACAGGCCTGCATCCGGCTCCGTATGTCTTCGATGCGCTCCTCGTCGGGCTGGCCCAGATCGGCGGTATAGGCGATGACCTCTAGGCCTTGGGATTGGAGCCAATGGGTGATGGTACAGCTGTCGAGACCGCCGGATGCGGCTAGCATGACCTTTTGACCCTTTAGATCTGCGATGTTCATGGTTGCTCCTTTTGTGCTTTTGTGAGTAGGATAAATAATTTAATGAATAAAAATTATTTATCAAGAATAATTATTAATAAAAGCAATAGAGAAATCTCACTTTATCTTGACAGTTTTCGCTCGCAAGAATATCATTAACAAATGCTTATTGACGCGCATAATCACCCCAATTGGCACGGCTTTAACGCCGCCAAAATCCTGCGCAACATGGACGAGCAGGGCATCGACCAAATGTGGCTTTTCTCGTGGGAGGTCCCTGCAGATGAATACTCGCCTTCGTATCACTCGGTGTTGCCCCCTACTGGCTTGGGGATTCCCTTTGAAGATGTGTTGGCCGTCGGCAGAGAAGCGCCCGATCGCTTTGTCCTCGGC
>JAPOYQ010000074.1 GCA_026706505.1 Gemmatimonadota bacterium | reverse complement strand
GCCCTGGCTCATCGACCCCAGCGAAATTTCGGCCGTGCTCAACGGCACTGACGTTCACCTGCTCAACGACCTACAAGCGACTTCCTACGGCACCTTGGTGTTGGAGCCGGACGACCTGTGTCCGCTCAACCAAGGCCAGCGCGACCCAAAGGGCAACATCGCCGTCATTGCCGCCGGTACCGGACTAGGTGAGGGGGGCTTGTGCTGGGCCGAGGGCCGCTACGCAGCAATCGCCTCTGAGGGAGGACACGCGACCTTTGGGCCAAGTTCCGCGCTCGAAGTCGAGCTTTGGCGTTTCCTCAACGAGCGCTACGGGCACGTTAGCTGGGAACGGGTGGTCTCGGGTCAGGGCTTGGCCGCGATCTACGACTTTCTGTGCGAACGGCATCCCGACCGCGCCGACGCTTCTCTGGCCCCCGAGGCCGCACAGCCCGACCGCGCCGACGCCATCGCTCGCGCCGGCCTCGAAAGCCACTCCGCGCTGGCCGTAACGGCCCTCGACCTCTTCGCGCTCCTCTACGGCCGCGAAGCGGGGAACTTGGCGCTCAAGTTGATGTCTTCGGGAGGAGTTTTCGTCGGCGGCGGCATTGCGCCCAAAATCCTCGCCAAGCTGCGCGACGGCCGCTTTATGGAGGGCTTTATGGACAAAGGCCGCATGGGCGAGCCTCTCGCGGCCATTCCCGTCCACGTCGTGCTCAACGACAAGACCGCGCTGCTGGGTGCCGCCTATTGGGGGGCGCAGTTTTAGCCTGCTAGCCGAGCAACTCCCTGAGCCGTTTGGCGATCAGTTCGGGCTCGCCTTCCTTGAGACACATCGGCCCAAAAATTACTGCACCCTCGTAAACATATGTCGGGTTGGCGGCGATTGGCGGGCGACCTTCCTGTAGCGCTCTGACCAGTTCCAGCGCCGTCGTGCCCGCGGCTTCCTCGTCGAGTACCAGCCGCGCCGTCGGAATCTCGGCGCGCTTGCGGTCGGCTACCACCGCGATCTCGGCGTTTCTCAGCGCTCCACACGCGGTCACTAGTTCTTCCATCAGTGCATACCAGCGCTGCCGCCGCTCCGCCGGGTCTTCGGCTACAAAGAGACGCAGCGCCTTCACCAACCCCGCGATCTCTTCTTTGCCGACCTTACAGGGGCGCCCGATACCATGCTGCGGAGCACCGGGTAGCTGAGACTTGTCGATCAAACCCGCTGGCGGATCCCAAAGCTCGGGCATCACGTCGAGGTCTTGGTGTTGCAACGCCGCGGCGGCGATCAAATCCCGCCGTCCGCACAAAATCCCCGAAGCTTGTGGCCCACCGATGGCCTTGCCGCCGCTAAAGGCGACCAAATCGGCTCCAGCGGCAATGAAGCGCTGCAAATTGCTCGCCGGTGGCAACTGTCCTGCTGCATCCACAATCACCGGTACGCCGCCCTTGCGCGCCGCGGCCACCACCTCTTCCAGCGACGGCTGCGTATGCGCGTACGCCACGTACACGATCGCCGCCGTCCGCTCGCTGATCGCCGCCTCGATCTCCCAACCTTCTGCATCGCGTATTCCCGCCCCGGAAAAGCGGTCGGCAATCCCCACCTCTACCAACTCGATCCCTACCGAGCGCACTGCGTGGTCGTAGAAGTTTCGGTGGCTGCGTGCCATGATTACTTCGTTCTTCATCCCGTACGTATCCGGCAAGCGGTTCATCTTCCCTGGATCCAATCCGGTCACACAAGCGGCCGTCCCCAGCAACAAGCCCGCCGCCGCCCCACTCGTCACATACCCGGCCTCCGCGCCAGTGATCTCGGCGATAACCTCCCCAGCCCGCGCCTGCATCTGCGCTATATCCACGCAGCACTCCGAAGCCTGCCGCATGGCCTCAGCTACCTCTGGGTGCATAATCGACCCACTCAATCGCGTCGCCGGTCCTACGGCATTGATAATGGGATCGACTCCTAATTCTCGATATATATCCATATTTTAGAGCGGCTTTCCCCCGCCGTCGTAGAGTAAGCCAGGTGCCGGGAAGCGAGCGCAGAGTGCCCGCACTGCAGCCGCTACCTCGGCGTACTCCGCTTTCCGGTCGTCGAGTTCTAGCACTTTATTAGCCCGGACCTGAGCCACCCGATCCATCCACTCGGCCAACGGCCTCATCTCCTCGACACCAAAGCCCCGGCTGGTAATCGCCGGCGTACCGATGCGGATGCCGCTGGGCTTGCGCGCCGGCCGCGGATCAAAGGGCACGCGATTGAAATTGCAGACGATACCCGATGCGTCCAGCGCCTTGGCCATCGCATAACCAGTAATGCCCTTATTGGTCATGTCCATGAGGATCAGGTGGTTGTCGGTGCCGCCCGAGCTGAGAGCAAAACCCCGTGCCGACAGAGCGGCGGCCAAGGTCTGAGCGTTGGCGACTATCTGCTGGGCATACAGCTTAAACTCCTCGCTCATCGCCTCCTTGAGCGCCACGGCAATCGCCGCGGTGGTACTGTTGTGCGGCCCGCCCTGCAAGCCTGGGAACACCGCCTTATCAATGGCGTCGGCATACTGCGCCCGGCACAAAATCATCCCTCCGCGCGGCCCCCGCAGCGACTTGTGCGTAGTCGTAGTTACCACGTCCACGTGCGGCACGGGACTAGGATGTACCCCAGCGGCCACCAACCCAGCAATATGCGCGATGTCGGCGACCACGATGGCTCCCACCGAATGCCCAATCTCAGCAAA
>JAPOYQ010000236.1 GCA_026706505.1 Gemmatimonadota bacterium | reverse complement strand
CAGGTATCACGGCTACACCAGAAATCATCAAGCACCGGTATTCCCGCCTGCCGCGCCAACCATAGCCTTACTCCGCTTTCATGAGCCGGTAGTACAATCCCTCGGTATGGGCCATCAGTTCCCCATGAGTGCCCCGCTGCGCTTCTCTTCCCTTGTCGAGGACTACTATCAGGTCGCAGTCCCGTATGGTGCTCAGGCGGTGGGCGACGATGAGGCAGCTACAGCCGCGCTGGCGCAACGCGTCGTCGATGCGCATCTCAGTCACCGGGTCCAGCGCACTGGTGGCTTCGTCCAAAATCAGCAGGGAAGGCTTGCCAACCAAGGCTCGGGCAATTTCAAGGCGCTGCCTCTGGCCGCCGCTGAAATTGCGCCCGCCCTCCTCAACCGGAGAATCGTAGCCATAGGCCCTAGCCAGAATATCCTCGTGGATCGTCGCATCCATCGCTGCCTCGACCACCCACTGGTCGGGAATCTCTGGATTCCACATCGTGAGGTTTTCCCGGACGGACGCAGCGAACAAGAAGATGCGCTGGTCAACCATCGACACGGAGTTGGTCATCAGATCGCGGGGAATGTCGGTGCGGGCATGGCCGTCCAGCAAAATTTCACCGGACCAAGGCTGGTGGATTCCCGCTACTAGCTGGACCAGCGTTGATTTGCCCGAGCCGGTGGGGCCGACCACGGCGACGCGCTGACCGGGTTCTATGGTCAGGCTGAAGTCATCCAGCAACGGTTCTCGGTTGGCCTTGTATCCGAAGCGGACGTTGCACAGTTCGAGTTGACCGCTCAGCCGAAGCTGTCTAGCGAAGGCCCCGTCTCTTTGGGGAGGTTGGTCGCCGCGCTTCTGGAAAAATTGGTCCTCGGGGGCGTCCAAGACATCCTCAAGCCGTTGCAGGTTGGCTTCTAGGATCTGGAACAAATCCGCGAATTGGACCAGTCGGCCAATGGGCAGCAGGAAGTTTGCGGCGAGAACGTAGAATCCCACCATCACGCCCAGCGTCATGTCTCCTTCCATGACGCGCCAACCGCCGAGACCCAAGACCGCGGCGTTGCTGGCAATCAGGAACATTCCGGGCAGCGAGGCAATCACGTGTCCAAGCTCGGCAAACCGCTGCCGAGCCGCCAACTCCCGCGCTTGGTAGCCCGACCAGTGGGCGAAGAAATCGTTTTCGGCCGATACCGCCTGTATCGTATCTATGCTCCGCAACCCGTACATGCTTATGCCCTGCAGCTTGCCCTGCTCCCGCTGTAGGCGGCGGTTCTCACCCACGCGAGACCGGGTTATCAGGCGCATTATCACCGCGCTGGCCGCTCCCAAGCCGGCGACTACGCCCGCCAGCAACGAGTCATACATAAACATCGCCGCTAGGAACACGGCGCTGGAGATCAGCTCGATAATGACTCCGACGAACTGGGTGGTCGCCACCACTGAGATGCCGTCAATTAGCTGTAATCGAGAGGCCAGATCGCCGGAGAACCGTTGGGTAAAAAATCCCATTCGCAGGCGGAACAAGTGCCTGATGAAGCGGTCGGCATGGTCCACCGACAGCCATATCGCGAGCAATCTGAGACAACGCTGGCGCAGCCACGTGAGCAGATAGACCAGGGCGCCGGACACCGCCAAGCCAATAATGATCGGCGTCGCCCAAGATGGCTCCTCGCCGCTCAGTACGCGGTCCACAAAGACGCTCAGAAGCAGCGGCAGGGACAGCACGGGAACCGACAACAGCAGTCCGCAGCACAGCGCAAAGGCCAGCGGCCCGGTGAACTCCCTGAGCCACGGCCAGAGACGGGGCAGGATGCCCGGGCGGGCACCGCCAGTCTGGAAATCCGGCCCGCGTTGGAAGCTGAGCGCAACGCCCGTGAAACCCCGATCAAATTCCTCGTCGTCAATTACGCGGTGGCCGTTTGCCGGGTCGTTCACCAAGTAGCTTCCGCCCCGAAACCCTTCCAGTACCAAGAAGTGATTGAACTCCCAGAATATGATCAGCGGCAGGTCCATGTCCCGCAACTGCTCCGGCTCTCTCCGCCATCCCTCGGGCTCCAGCCCATACTGTCGGGCTGCGCGCGTAATGTCCGCGGCGTCGCAGCCATCCCGATTGACCGCGCACGCCTCGCGCAACTCCTCCAGCGGGACCCAGCGGCCAAAGAACGCCAGCACAATGCCGAGGGAGACCGCTCCGCACTCGGTCTCCTCTTGTTGTAACATTAGCGGCGTATGCACCCGCTGCTGCTGCCACAGCCTTGCCGGGGACGAAAGCCGCATCAGCCCCCGCTCCCGGACACCAGCACAGATGCGAGGGACTCGCGCCCGAGCACAATCTGCAAAGATACGCCGATGCCATCGGCCATTGGCAAGTCCGGCTCGTCATCCGCCAAGGCCACCCGTAGCTGATGGGGTCGCTGCGGTATGGCCAATCCTTGGTCCGCCAGCCACCTAGGCGGCGCGTCCGCGCGCGGCGATACGTCTATCACTCGTCCCGGCAAGACCCGTTCGTCTCCGCCGCCCAGACTGCCAACGCTAACGCTCGCCTCCATACCAACTCTGAGGTACCCTGCGTCGTCAGGCGAAACGAAGGCCACAACCTCTGGCTGGCCGGCCGTGGTCGTGCGCACTAGCCCCACGAAGGCACCAGCGGATACCGCCTGCCCAGGCGCTAGGTCCAGCGCCACCACTTGGCCCCCATGCGGACTGACGATCTTCG
>JAPOYQ010000235.1 GCA_026706505.1 Gemmatimonadota bacterium | reverse complement strand
GCATGATGGGCCGCTACAGCCTGGACGCACCGGGCCTCATCTATGCCCACAGCGGTGGTGCCGACTTTGACCCCAGGCGCTACACCACGTTTCCTGCTGACCCAGACGGCATCGTCCCGCTCACCGACTCCGAATGGTTCGACGACGATGTCTGCCACCGCCTCATCGAGTTCATTTCGGTGGCCTGGGACAAGGCCCGACTCGAAGACAACCTCGCTTTTTTGGCCGACAACCTCACGCCCAAGAAGAACGAGTCCAGCCGCGAGACTGTTAGGCGCTACCTCTGCGACAGCTTCTTCAAGGACCATCTGCAGACCTACAAGAAGCGCCCCATCTACTGGCTGTTCTCGAGCGGCAAGCGAAACGCCTGTCAGTGCCTCGTCTATCTGCACCGCTACAACGAAGGCACACTCGCCCGGATGCGTACGGAGTACGTGATTCACCTTCGAGGCATGATGGCTTCTCGTGTTCGTTGGCTGGAGGAGGATATTCCCGCCGCAGCCTCGACGGCTCACCGCAAGCGGGTGGAGAAGGAGCGGGAGAAACTAGTAAAGCAACAATCGGAGCTTAGAGAGTTTGACGAGAAGCTGCGCCATTATGCCGACCAACGAATAAGTCTGGATCTAGACAATGGGGTGAAGGTCAATTACGGCAAGTTTGGCGATTTATTGGCCGAAGTGAGGGCGGTTACGGGAGCCAAGGCAAACTGATGGATGTAATGCAGATCAACGCCGAGCTGGACAAAGTGTTTAACGATGAAAGGGTTCGAATCGTCTTCTGGAACGATCCCGACGGCGAGTTCGCCGGATCGCTACCCGACATCGCACTAGAGGGCGTCGAGGTTCTCAAGCTAGACGAGGTTGGGGCGCTCGAAGCAAAAGTTCGCATTGAAAAGGACTATCCTACCGGTCGATATCTACTGTACTCACGTGCTGAGGAGCCGGACTACGAAAACGACTGGTTTCTGGACATGCGGTTGTACGGTCGCAGCTTCCGGGCAGACCGCGCCTCCATAATCTTGCGGCAACTCGGCTTGGCTCACCAGCATCTCCGGCAGCACCTTGCGAAGCGCCGGAAGTTCTTTGACAACAAGGAGCGGCTGCATAAGCTGACAAGCCTTGTCTCTCCCGAAGACTTGGAGCTCGACCTCGACCGCAAGATGCTGGCGGTTGTTGCGAAAGCCGACCAGCCCGAGTTGTTCAACATCGTCCGAACCCTGTTCCACTCTATGACCGAGGATGGTGTGCCAGATCTCGCAGCCAGACCGCTGGCCTGGGGCCAGATCGAGAGATTCGAACTCGACGAGCCGTTCTGGATCATGGCTGAGTCCACCTTCGGGTATGGCCAGGACAGCCCAACCCTGCAGAATTTACTCATCCGGTTACTCGTGTCGGATTACGCTCACCATCTTGCGAAGGAACTCCCCGGTGCGTTGAAGCACCTCCAATTGCCACGTTCTCGCACAGCGAATGCGGTGGTCTGCCTGGCCCAATGGAGAGACAGCAGTAGCACGAGTAACAGCTACGACGTGTTGTCATCCGAGGTTGGGGCGCGCCTGTATATTCCGGATCATCTGCGCGGTTGTGAAGCTGAGGAACTTCTGGATGTGATGACTTTTCTTGATGTGGAGAAAAGGATCGTGCAGGGGTTGCTGGACCGTGTGACCTCAACGTCCGATGCGATTGACCCCGACGCTGTCAGCAGCATCGTAGACCGCAGGCAGGCCGGACACTGGCTATCTTCGGGCTCGGTGCCCGAGGCCCAACGAAACGCCCGCCGCTCCGTATACAAAGCGTTAGCGGTCGCCGCGCGCCTCCTGCATCTACGCAACACGCACGAGGCGGACTTTGACTCCCCTGATATGGCAGCGATGTATAAGGATTACGAATCCGGGCTGTTTCGCTTTGACCAGCTATACCGGCATTTCTGTGAAAACGCCGAGGTGGCCGCAAGGCAGGGCTGGGATATGCTGAAGCCACTTCGGGAAGAGATTGAGGCCTGCTACTGCAATGGGTACCTCAACCCCATTGCACTCGCCTGGGGCAAGTTCGTGGGTGAGGAACTACCCGAGCGGTGGGCGGTCGATGACGTACAGAATCAATACCACTTCTTTGACCGACACGTTGGCCCGTGGCTGAATGAAGCCGAAAACCGACGGGCCTTCATTATTATCAGCGATGCCATGCGATATGAAGTCGCGGAAGAGTTGACGGGATACCTGAACGGCACCTACCGGGTCAGGGCCAAGTTGTCATCCCAGTTGGGTGTGTTGCCTTCCTACACCGCCCTGGGCATGGCGAGCCTCCTGCCGCACTCGAAACTCGAATATTCGGAGAAGGGTGATGTCCTGGCCGACGAGAATCCGACGGGATCTCTCGAACAGCGCAACGGGATCCTGGGCACTCGGGGTGGCATGGCCGCAAAAGCCGATCAGCTGCTCGCGATGAAGAAGGAAGAAGGCAGGAAGTTCATAGCCGGCAAGAGTCTCGTCTACATCTACCATGACGAGATTGACGCACGCGGCGACAAAGCCACTACCGAGGGGGACACGTTTGAGGCCGTCAGAAAGACGATCCAGGAACTCGCTGATCTAGTGCGCTATGTCGTCAATAATCTCAACGGCAATTATGTAGTGATCACAGCCGACCACGGTTTTCTGTTCACCGAAACGGCGCCGGGCACCCCGGACAAGAGCAGGCTGGAGGACA
>JAPOYQ010000047.1 GCA_026706505.1 Gemmatimonadota bacterium | reverse complement strand
CATACGCCTCGCCCTCGCGGCTGGTAAGTATCACTTCGATGGTGTCGTGGTCCCACAGGCGCTCGTACAGGATGCACGAGCCATTGTCTGGAACCCCTAATACGTGCGTAATGCCGTGCCGTTCGAGGGCGGCGATGATCTTGGCGGCGCTGATCACGGGACTACTCGGCGAAGATCGCACGGGTGGCGATGCCGCTCTGATGGCCTTCCTGCTGGATGCCGCCGATAAACTGGGCGGTGCGGCCAGCCGGGGCCGTGCCGGCGTAGTACGCGCTGAAGGACTCATTGAAGGCGACCAAGCCAGCGCGATTTTGCGCGGAGTCGGCACCGGCGACGATGTACGCGTTGTTGAAGACGCCGTCCTCTTTGAGACCCGCACCGCCGGCTTCCTTGATCCGGGCGTCGAGCGTGCCGAGCTGTTGGCCGGCGTCGCTGCCGCCGACGGCTGAGACGTGGACTTCGCACACGCCGTGGTGGCGCAAACCCGCCCAGGTCGAGAAGCCGTCCTCGATCTGCCCCGAGCGCACGATTTCGACTTCGCCGGAGACCACGCGCGGCTGCGGCTCGACGATGCCGTCGAGGTTGGGGATCCGCGACACCGGGTAAATCAGGCCGGCGGGGCGGTCGTCGCCGTAGTAGTCCGCAAAGACTTGTCGGGTGGTCTCGATGCGCTCCCAAGTTTTGTCTGGCGCGTCGTCCACAGCCACGAGGATCTCCATAAACACGGTCTGCTTTTTGAAGTCAACGCCTTGTTCGGCAAAGGGCTTGGCGTATTGCTCTTCGAGGACGAAGCGCATTTCCTCGGCCAAGTCGTCGCCGAGCGTGGTGATCATTTCGCCGTCGCGCTGGTGCATGACCGAGGCACCCGAAGGCTGGTGATCGACCCAAGTGCCGTAGTCGATTGTGCCACCGCTAATGGAGACAGTCTCGCCGGCACAGGCCTTGATTTGGACCTCGAAGAGAGCCGCCGGATCCGGAAAACCTTCCGGATGGGTGAAGCGGGCCATGCGGTTGGAGCGCATGGGGCCGCCGGTGACGGCTGCAATCATGGCTCCGTAGCAGGCGTTGAAGTCGTTTTTGCGCTGGTCGCACTCGTCGCGATCAGCAGAAGGGGTGGTCCACAAGACATCGGTTTTGTACACGTCCGACCAATGGACGCCGCAAATTTCGAGGCCCTTGTTGAGGTTTTCGATGGTGCCGAACCACTCCGAGCCAACGTCGTTGGCGTATTGGGTGCCGACGTTGCCCGAAGGCTCGACTAGGCGCACGACGTGGCCATTGTCGTCGGTGATGATCACTTCGGTGGGGTTGGAAAAAATGGCGATGGGGTTGTGGCGAACGATATTGACTTGGGCCATGAGCTCCTCGGTCGATTTTGTGAAAGGTTGCCGCGAATTATATTGCAAAAAAATAGGCGGTCTGCCGACGATAGACAAGGGAGGGGCGAATGTCTACCTGCGCCGTACTCTTTGCCAAAAAACCAGCTCCTGGAGCGGTCAAGACCCGGCTCCAGAGCCATTTGAGTGCCCGTGACGCCGCGCGTCTGTACGAGGCCCTGCTGCTGGATTGCGCCACTGCGCTGCACGCGACCCATGCCGTGACCAAGGTCATCGCGTTTGCCCCAGCCGATGCCGAAGAGTCCCTACGCACCCTACTGACTCCGATTGGATCCTTCGAATACGTTCCCCAGTCCGAAGGCGATCTAGGGCAGCGGATGGAGGGCCTGATGCAGTGGGGGTTTGTGCAGGGAGCTGAACGAGTAGTCCTCGTCGGCTCGGACAGTCCTTCTCTGCCGGCCGCGTACATCGACGAGGGGTTGGCGCTTTTGCGCGAGAAGGAGGTGGTCTTGGGTCCGAGCACGGACGGCGGCTATTACTTGGTGGGCCGACGCAAAGGGGAAAGCCGGATATTCCAAGATGTGGCTTGGAGCACTGGGATGGTGCTCGAGCAAACCCTAGGGCGTTTGGGGACGCAGACACTCGGCCTACTGCCGCCTTGGTACGATGTGGATACGCCGGCGGAGGCCGGGTTCCTAAAGGTGCATCTCGAAGCCTTGGCGCGGGCGGGCAGTACTCAAGGGCAGCACAGCTTGGCCGTGCTGCGCGACCTCGCGCTGCCGCAACCCTAGCGGTCAGTCCCTTTGCGGAACAAGGCTTCCCAGTGATCTAGTTCGCTGGGGTTGAGTGGTGGGTGAGATTCGGTGCCGTCGCGATCAGTCGCGGACGGTGTCTCGGCGACTTCCTTGCGGAACAAGGCTTCCCACTGATCTAGTTCGCCCGGATCTAAGGACGGATCGGCTTCGGTACCGTCGCGGTCGGGCACGGGCGCGGGCGCGGTCGGTGCCTGCACAGAGTCTGTGAGTTCGTCGATAAAATCCTCAGAATAGGTCGAGCGGATCTTGTGGCGCGCGGCGCAGCGCTGGACTGCGCGGTCCGAGCTGATGACCCGCAGCCACTTGGCGCCGTGTTTTTTTGCGACCGCCTGGGCGATTAGGTCGTCGGCCTGCTGAGGGTAGCGCGAGAATTCTATGGTGACGTGTGGGCCACTTGCACTCGCTGCGCTCGGCGATTCGCCAGTGCCGTCGTAGTACAGGGTAATGTGCTTGTCGGCGCGGCGGCCATAGGCGACGAGTGCCTGCTGCAAGCGGCTGCGCGCTCGTTCCAGTGTGTCGCCCCGGCCTTGGAAAAGCTGGCTCGCTTTGATGAGGTT
>JAPOYQ010000926.1 GCA_026706505.1 Gemmatimonadota bacterium | reverse complement strand
GTGGGAAATTATCGAGACGGACAAACCCCAACCGGTCGGCGACCAGATGCTGGTGAAAATGGAGCGGGTCGCGGTGTGCGGCAGCGACAAGCCGCCGTTTTGCGGCCCCCACAAGCGCTATCCGCAGCCGCCCGGGGCCACTGGACACGAAGGCATGGGCGTGGTGGAAGTCTGCCCGTCGGGTCGCTATCGGGAGGGCGAGCGGGTGCTGTTGTGGGGCTTTGATCGCGGGCTTTTCCAGGAGTACGTCTTAGCCAAGGACGATGGCGGCTGCATCCGCTTGCCCGGAGATCTGCCCGAGGAAAAGGTGCTGATGAGCCAGCTTTTGGGCACGGTGATCCACAGCTTCTACAAGCTGGGCAACATCATTGACCGCGATGTGGTGGTGATCGGCCAAGGGCCGGTGGGGCTGCTGTTCAATGCGGTGTTGCGCAACTTCGGCGCGCGCCGCATCATGGCGATTGATCCGCTACCGTACCGCTTGGAGGTGGGCCGCCAGATGGGGGCCACGCATGCGATATGTACGGCATCCCAAGACCCGGTCGCCGCGGTCGCCGAGATTACGGGTGGTGCTATGGCTGGTCTCGCAGTCGAGGCCGTGGGTGTCGCCGAGACTCTTGGCCTCGTACCGGACCTCTGCCGCCGCAACGCCGAGGTGATCTGCTTTGGCGTCCCGGACAAGGACCACATCGAGGGCTTGGTGACGGTCAGGATGTTGGACCTGTTGCGCCAGGAACTGCGCTTGATTTTCTCGATCGGCCCCAATCCCGAGCGCGACTACCGGCCGGCCCTCGACTGGATCGTCCAAGGGCGCATCGACGTGGCTCCGATTGTCAGCCACGTCCTGCCCTTTGCCGAGATTCAGCAAGCTTTTGCCATGGCCTTTGACGATCCCGAGCCGCACCAAGCCCTGAAGGTCGTGCTCAAATTCCCCTGACCAATAGCTTCTGAACGGAAAGGCATCCCATCATGCAAGTTACCCAAATCGAAGTCCACGAAATCGCGCTGGCCTACCACGACTGGATCGCCTATCCGCTCAACCACTACTACGGCCCCGCGCGCCGCACGATCTACATCGCCCACACCGACGACGGCCGGATTGGCCTCGGCGAGAGCGGGAGGCCCGAGCCGCAGGAGACCATCGACCAATACATCGGCAGCAACCCCTTTGACTGGATCGGCGACGAGACCTCGCTGGGGTTGGGTACGGCCATGTACGATCTGATGGGGCAGGCCGCTGGCGTGCCCGTCTACAAGCTCTTTGGCCAGAAGTATCGGTCGTTTGTTCCCGTGGGTTCTTGGACGGTATCGACCCATCCCGAGCACATGGCCGAGACTGTAACCCGCTATGCAGCGCAGGGCTACACTTGGCTCAAGTATCACCTCTCGCCGTTTGAAAACGTCTTTGACCAGACCGAGGCCATGCAGGCGGTTGCGCCGTCCGGCTTCAAGATCCACTACGACTTCACCATGCATGGCACGGACGACCACATGCCCGAGTTGGTGGAAAAGCTAGCCGAGTATCCGATTGCCGGTTGCTTTGAAGATCCGTTGCCGCCCGGGGACATCGAAGGCTACATCGACCTGCGCAAGCGGGCCAAGCGGCCCGTCGTCTTGCACCACTTCCCGCTGGGGGCCACCTATGAGGTGCTGATGGAGCCGGCCGATATCTACATGCTCGGCCACGCGAAAATCGGCGACGCCATGCGCCGCGCTGGCTTATTTGCCGCGGCGGGCAAGCCCTTTATGCTGCAAAACGTCGGCGGTGCCATCACCCGCGCCATGGTCGTGCACATGATGGCTGCCGCGCCCACGGCCACTTTCCACTGCCACAACGATTACGAGGTCTGGCAAAGCGACGTGGTAGAAGAGCGGCTGGACCCGATCAATGGCTTTGTGCGGGTGCCGGAAAAACCGGGGTTGGGGCTGACTTTAGACCGGGAAGAATTAGAGCGGCTGAAAGCGCTAGAGCTGCCTGCACAAGACAAGTGGATCATCAAATCGCGCTTCAAAAACGGCACCCGCATGTACAATATCGCCGACCCGGCCAACTCGATTTTCATGGTGCGGCCCGACCGCGACCGACTGATGCCCATGAGCTACGCCGCGCCCATTGAGACCGAGTATTGGGACGACGACGGGACGGAGGAGTACCGGGCGATGTTCAGCAGGATTGAGCGCGAAGGGATCGTACTGGAGCGTTGAGATTACTCCTGCTCGCCCCCGTGTTTTCCGACGGGAGCTTAGCCGGTCCCTTGGGGTGTCCAGCAACTTGACAGAGGGCCTGACTGTACCTATCCCCTAATAAAGGTCTGACCAACATGTATGAGTGCTTTGCCAGATCGCTGGGGATGCGGCTAATCGCATCCCTGAGAGCCTCATCAATGCTGAGTTGAGACCGTGGAGGATTGGGTACGTGCTGTTTAACCGGATGTTTCGCGAACGGGCGTTGGAGCACCGTGTGCGACAGGAGCCATTGGACGATCGGTTGCAGATTACCGCGCCCCATGAGTGGTTGATAGTGGCAGGGCTAGGGCTGATGCTCTTGGTGCTGATAACTTATGGGGTGTTTGTACGCGTGGAGCGCACCGCCTCCTACGATGCGGTGCTGGTCCTTCCCGGGGAGCGCCATTACTTGGTTGCCCCGGTGTCCGGCACCGTGGTGGACGTTCTCGTGGAAGTGACCGACACCGTGGTACCAGGCCAGCC
>JAPOYQ010000336.1 GCA_026706505.1 Gemmatimonadota bacterium | reverse complement strand
GGGAATTATATACGATGTTACCCAAAATTTGTTGAAAATTCGGGTAACATTGTGTAAACTCGTATTCAATCAAGGGGATACGAGCTATGGCACAGAACGCACCCGGCAAGTTCTACCGCGAAGGCATCAGCCTCATCGAAATCATGGATTTGTTTCCAGACGACAGTACCGCCGAGGCGTGGTTCGCCGAACTGCGCTGGCCTGACGGTAACGTGTGCTGCCCGCATTGCGGATCGCTGAACGTGCAGACGGGCGCCGCTCACAAGATGCCCTACCGATGTCGAGAGAAGGAGTGCGGCCGACGTCGGTTCAGCGTGAGAACCGGCACGGTCATGGACTCCAGCAACCTCGGGTTTCGGACATGGGCGCTGGCGATCTTCCTGCTGCTAACCAGCCTCAAGTCGGTGTCCAGCATGAAGCTGCACCGCGACCTCAAGATCACGCAGAAGTCAGCCTGGCATCTGGCGCACCGCCTTCGGCTGGCGCTGGCCGAGGAAGGCGGGCTGTTCTCAGGGCCGGTAGAGGTCGATGAGAGCTATGTCGGTGGGCAGCGGCACAACATGTCGAAGTTCAAGCGAAGGGAACTCTCAGGCGCCGGCAGGGGCTCCGTGGGCAAGACTGCGGTGGTCGGAGCCAAAGACCGGGCCACCAACAAGGTCGTCGCCAAGGTCGTGGAGAAGACCGACAGGGAGACCCTGCAGGGCTTCATCGCCGATCACACAGAGCCCGGAGCCACCGTCTACAGCGATGAGGCAAGCGCCTACAAGGGGATCCCCTTCAACCACGAGACCGTCAAGCACTCGCTCGCCGAGTATGTGCGCGGCGTGGTTCATATCAACGGGATCGAGTCTCTGTGGGCCATGCTCAAGCGGGCGCACAAGGGGACGTTCCACAAGCTGAGCCCGAAGCACCTGAACCGATACGTTCAGGAGTTTGCCGCCAAGCACAATCTCCGCGAGCAGGATACCATCGACATCATGGGAGCCGTCGCCACCGGAATGCGCAGCAAGCGGCTGCGCTACACCGATCTCATCGCCGACAACGGCTTGGATTCCGGGGCGCGGTCGGTTTGAGACAAGAGGCCCGCCGCGGCAACGGTTGGGCGCTCTCCAAACATCCCGAGCGCCATCATGGTACTCGGGAGGATTTTTTGTGTCCACTAACCTGTCTCTCAAAACGAACCCCATAACCCTCGACGAGAAATCTGTTGGCCTGCTTCGCGCCGAGCTTTCTCGGCTAGAGTCTGAAGCGAGCCAACTCTCAGACCGTCTGACGGTAATTCGACAGATACTCGGATTGCCTCGTCGGACGCTGGCTCAGTTGGGTGATGCGCGTTCTGGAAGTACAGATAAAACTTGAACTCAATTTGATTGCCGATCACTGTCACGCTCTCTATTCGGGCGTCCACTGGCTTCTTGTCAAGCATGGATCTTCCTTTGGTGCCTCTGGATACACTGGATGATATCGTTGGCGAGCGCCAGAAGTTTGTCCTTCTTGGCCACATAGACGCAGATGTCGTAGGCATCATGCCCCATTGGAGCGTCGAGGCGGATCGCCATCCGGTCGGGGCTGTCTTGAATCACCAAGACCCGGTATCTGGTCATTTCGCCGAGCAGGAATGGGTGATCGTCCAGTTCCTTGGGGGTGATCTCGGCCACAGCTTTGCCCATCTACTCGCCCTCGCCCTTGAGGATTTCCTGCAACCGCGGTTCTCCGGTGCGGCGTTCTTCCTCGCATGTGTCAAAGACATACGAGTGAATCTGGTCGAAGGAGATCGTGCCGTCGAAATAGGCTTCTCCGATCTGCCGGGACTTCTGCTCTACCAGCAGTTCTGGCGAAGCGTAGCCAAAGTCTGTGACTATGAGTTGAACCACCGTGTGGTGATATCGGGCGGCCCTGGACCGGGACACCAGCAGATCGGTTCTCTCGAAGGCGAGCAACTGGTTGAAGGTGTAGCAGTTCAGGTGGAAGTCCAGCATCTCGTCCACCCGAGTCTCATCGTATTCGGGCTCCTGGGCGATAGCAGGGGCCCACAGCACGGCCACCGCGACCGCGAGCCCCCCGAGACGTGTGTTCATGGCGACCCCTCCAGCAGAAACCCCCGCCCCATCCCGGAGGTTCCAGGACGGGGCGGGAGCGCAAAGGGGGACGCACCATGACTGTGCAAACGTATGCAACGACAGTAAAATGCACACGCCGCGCGCGGTCGGATCACCATCCCCATTGCGCGGTAAGAGCCTCGGTCGAGATGGCACCTTGGCCGAGGCTCGCCTTTTCCAGCACCCCTCCAAGGGTGCCGGGTCATGGTGAACTCATGCCAGAGTGGAATGCGATCCCTGCCTATTCGCCAGTCCGGGTAGCTATTCCGGGCCATGATCGGCTGTTGTATTCAGCAGGTGGCCCGGCTACGCGAGCCACTCTGGCCTTGTTCACCGCACTCCAGTATATCGGAATGTGATATCCTTTGCGGATATCGAAAAGGAGATGCCAGCGTGAGCAAGTCGGGAGATTGGATCCCACCGGAAGATCGTCCCACCGTCGAAGTGGTGAACTCCACCTACCAGCCGAGCAAGGCGGAACTGGAGGAAGCGATTGAGTTACCGCGTGGCCTCACCCCGGATCAGGTCGGCCAGGCGCTGATGCGGCAGGTCAATGTCAGAAAAATACCACGCCCGCGTTAAGCGGGTTGGGTAACATCGTATATAATTCCC
>JAPOYQ010000674.1 GCA_026706505.1 Gemmatimonadota bacterium | reverse complement strand
GCGCTATCGGTCCAAGATCATCGACTTGGGCGAAGTGGCCAACTTCAGCCGCCTGCTGTGGACGGCCGAGACTTTGCGCCAGCAAGAGGCTCGCATCGACGTCGAGCCGACGGCCGATGCGAGCCTCTCCATTCGCATGCGCACGGGCCGCGACGATACCCCGCAGGTGTTCTACGAAATTGTCAATGTTTTCACCGGCGACGTGCAGGAAGTCTCGGAAGCCGATTACGGTAAGCTGGGCCTGAACGTGCGCGGCCCGGTCGAAGACGACCAAGTCAACTGGAGCGAGTGGTCGCCACCCTTTGCCGAGTCCGGCCAGCGAATTGAACTGCCTAGCCCGCGTCGTTTCTTCCAGCTCGAAATCGCACTCACCAGCCACTCCATTCTCGACGGCATACGGGTCAACTCGCTGACGGTCGAGCACTCCATCCCGCCGTTGGCCCAGCAGCTAATAGGGGAAATCTCCACGCTGGAGACCCCTCGCCCCTTGGGCAACAAGCCCCGAGTGCCAGCCGGTGCGCTCTCGACTTTTGCCTATGACATTCGCGCCGACATCAGCGAGACGGACGTGGGCTTTGACGCCTTGGAGATTCTCACGCCCTCTAGGCCGCAGTTCAAGGAAATGTTCATAGGCGATCCGCCCGTCGCCACTGCGCCTGACAGCGTCGTCGAGGGCGAGAGGAGCCTGAAGCTATTCTTCCCCAGCCAAAGACTGACGCATCAATCGCCGAATGCGTTGCGCGTCGTCTTCGACGCCGAAGTCTTCGTCCAATCCACGTTCTTTCGCGCCCGAGTCTTCGACACCCAAAGCGATGAGGCCCCGCAGCAGGTCCTGCCTGGAGACGCCAACCCCACGGTCTTGACCAACGACTTGCGCGTGCTGACCACGGCTGCTTCGGCGCGCAACCTGCTCCCGCTTTTTGCGGTACAGCCGGCCGTGATGACGCCCAATGGCGACGGAATCAACGAACGCGTGCGCATTTCCTGTACTTTGGTCCAACTCCAGCAACCCGTACAGTTGACCGTGCGGATTTTCTCGCTTGGGGGCCAGCGGGTGCGCACCTTGTTTACGGGCGCGCACGGCAGCGGCTCTTTTGTTTGGGAATGGGATGGCCTCGATGACAGCGGCAACCCGGTTCCCGTGGGGATCTACCTCGCCGAGGTGACCGCCGACGCCGAGCGCGAGCGCTTCACGCGCCTCGGCGCAGTGGGCGTTGCCTACTAAAACAAGGAGAGGCTATGCAGCGCATTCGCTCGCACCAAACGTTCCTCCTATTCGCGGGCTTGAGTTTGGCGGCCCTCGTGCTGGCGGCGTACGCCCAGACTCGGAGCGCCGACATAGAGGTGTACCGGGTAGATCGCAGAAACGAGTGGCAGCAGTGGGCCTTTCCGGCCGGCACACTCGCAATTTCCCCAACCGGCTCGGTGACTCCCGTCGAATTCAAGGGTGTGCACAACGCTGCGGTCAACGCCGACGAATTCACTCACGAGTTGGTGAGTGGCAAAGAGGTGCGCGGTGGCGCATGGAAGGCCGGCACCAATCTCTCAACAGCCGGCCGGGCTATAGACGGCCGCGCTCAAACCTTCTGGCAACCCGACCCGGACGCTCCCTTAGAGGACTGGTGGATTGAGATCAACCTAGGAAGGGCCGTACTCGTGTCGGAAATTCGCCTCATTTTCCCCGATCAAGAGGGCGCGCGGCCCTTCCGCGAATTCCGCGTATTCGGGTCCGAGGGACGCCGCGTGACGCGCCAAGACATATTCTCTTTTCACCTGATAGGCGGCACTACCAAGCCCATTGACAAGACCGTGGTGAGTTACGATGTAAAGCCGCTGGTGAGGGAGGTGACGCGAGTGCGAGGCGCGCGCGAGGAGGGCACTGGGGACACTACCTATGACCTGCTGCAATTCATAAGGATCTTGGTGGACGCCAAGACGCCGGACGCAGCGCTTGCCGAGGTGGAAGTGTACACGCTCGGGGAAAACATTGCCTTGCAGACGCTAGAGCGAGGCGGCGTGATTCAGGAGCGCTCGGGCCGGGGCTTCCCCTTCAAGATGGCCGACGGCGACGCCAATAGCGATTGGGGAGCACGGCGAGAGCGCGGCCAAGATCCCATCGCTTGGGACTGGGATTTGGGCGCATTGTTTTGGGTGGATCGGATCGTGATGCGCACTTCGGATTTTCTCCTCCGCACCCTGACGTACGGCTCCAATCTGCCCCAGATCCGCACCCACAGCTTGAGCGTTTCCAACGGTCGCCGCACCCTGACGGGCGAGGTCGATCTCGACCAGCTCTTCGTCGGCGATACAGATGCCTTACTCGCGTCTTCGACCGAGTTTCCCGGTCAATTGACGTATCTTTTTGAGCCGCGTCCCGTTCGCTTTATCGCCGCTGAATGGGTTGGTGGCGGCGGTTCACAGACCAGCTTCCAGTTCCAGAGCGGCTTTTTGATCGAGACGCTCGTGTTTGCGGTGGGCCACGTGGCCCAAGTGGAGATGAGTTCGGACTTTATCGATTTGGGGAAAATCGCCGGCGACAACCGGGCGAAGGTGATCAAATCCCTGCTCTGGGAAGCCGACCTGCCCCCGGGCGCTCGCATTCAGGCGCGCACTCGCTCGGGCAACGAGTTGCAAGAAAATTTTCGCTACTTCCGCAAGGATGGCAACGAAGTAACGGCCGAGCAGTACGACCAAATGCCGCAGCCGCTGCGG
>JAPOYQ010000923.1 GCA_026706505.1 Gemmatimonadota bacterium | reverse complement strand
TGCCCCACTCCCGCGCCTATCTCCCGCACATTGACCGATTCAATGCCGCCCTCGCCCCGCCGCCGAGAAACGCCTTGGGGAGCGATCGCCTCGTCAAGCCACCGGGGGGTGATGGCCTCGGGACCGTCGATCACGGCTTCGCCTCCGGTCCGACCAAGCCGCGCGATTGGCCCTCGTTTCTGCGGCGGACGAGACGAAATCCGACCTTGCGGTGCGGACGATACGAAGGATAGCCCGTGGCCCGGATCGCGCCGTCCTCGGGCGCAGGGTCGCGCTCAAACTCTCCGTAGCGCAGCATCGTGGCGATGACCGTCGCCATCTGCACTTGACCGAACGCACCGCCTAGGCAGGTGTGCGGCCCGAGGCCGAACGGAGCAAATGCACCCTTCGGCTTTGATTCCATCCGGGGCGGCAGGTGCCGTTCGATCTCAAAACGGTCGGGGTCCGGGTAATACTCGGGATCCTTGTGAACCACCGTGGTCGCGACCATGAGCGAGGTTCCGGCGGGAACCCAGTACCCTTGAAACTCAAAGCCGTTGCAAACGGTGCGCACCATCGCCGGCGTGGTCGGGTAACAGCGAAGCGACTCAGTCACGAAGGCATGGGTGTTCGCCAGTGCGCGAACGTCCTTGGCATTGGGCATACCGTTTGCAAAGAGCGCATCCGCCTCGGCCCTAAGTATCTCCAAGTACTCGGGTTCGGAGAGAAGCCTCAGGACGGCAAAGCCCAACGTCCCAGCCACAGTATCCACGGCTGCAATGTACGGCCCGACCACGGCGGACATGAGATCGGTTTCGGGCAGGAATTGCGGATCTTGGCGGTGCAACTCCAAAAAGGCGTCGATGACGTCGTGCGGGCACCCCTTCCGGAGTTCGGGATCGTGCAACTCGATCACCTCCCTGCAGAGCTGCCGGATCCTGCCCCTCACCCGGGGCATGCGATGCGCGTACATAAACCGAGGACGATCGCGCCGGATGGCAAAAAACAACGTATCGAGGTAGTACTTGAGATCGTCGATGTAGTCGCGAGGAGACAGGCCCGTTGCCAAGACGCCTACCTGCTCAGTTACGATCCGCTGCATGGTCTCAAATGCCCGCAACCGCGGTCCCACGGGCCAAGAGGTCACATGGTGCCGGGCTATCTCTATCGCCTGATCTATGTCTCGCTCGATAACCTCCCTTGAGTAGCCTGCCTGAGCCACGCGCCTGAGCCTGACGTGATCTGCACCGTCCATCGATATCATGGCGCGATCGGTCTCCATGGCCCGGCAGAACTCGCTGAACTCCCGGTTTGAGCGCAAGTGCGTACGGGCGTGCCGAAGTACGAAGGAATTCGCCTCTTGGCCGGCCAAGACGACGATACGACGCCCCGGCACCCGAATGCGAAAGATAGGCCCGTGTCGACGATGCAGCTTGGCAAAGAAATCGTTCAGGTCGCCGGTCATGCCGAGGGCGTTCCCCAGCAACGGCAATCCGGGCACCTTGGGAATCGGCTTGTACCGTTGCTGTGGGGCGCTCCGGCTCGCCTCCAAGTCCTCGTCGATTGCGATGCGGCCCGCCCGGCACAGGAGATTCAGCGACTGCACCGCCTCGATGCGTGCGCCCACCCGGTCGAACTCTCTTGGGCTCAGCACCTTCTCGAATACACGGCAGGCGGCGGCAAGACCGATCAAGTCGGCCTCCCACGGTTGGGGGATCTCCTCGTTGAAGAGAATCCGCATGACGCGCACCTTAACCTCTTCCGCGCTGTCGCCCTCCACGCCGGGATAGCGCTTCGCGTGAGCCACAGCGGGGGCCAAGAAGAAGTGGTCGCCGGGGTCCCGTTCCAGAATGCCCCGCTCGCACAGGCGGTCGCGGGCTGCATCAAGTATATGCGAGCCTAACTGCAACCCTATGCGGCGGATCCAATATTTGGGGGTGTGGGTCTCCGAGTTTCCCGCGATCAGGGCCAAGGCGGGATCAGCGGTGGGATCGCCCAGCGGCGTCGGATCGACAAGCAGAAGATTGGCGAGATCAGTGTCTATGCGATCATGCTGAGCGAGCTCCAGCAACGCCGCGGTGGCAAGGCCAAAGACCAAGGTCCGTCCTTCCAGCTGATGGAGGTCGCCAAATGCTACGTCCTGCCAGAGCAGCCAGAGGACTACGGAGAAGGAAATGACAATCGTCCTGTCAACCCAACTCGATAGTGCTGCACTTTCTCCAACGGTTTTCGGGACACCTTGGCTGAAGCTCACTGCAGCAGTTGCGTCCGCCGCCTCGGCGTTATCCGAACATAATCATCACGTGAGTTCGGGAAAAGCGGCCTTCTAACTGGAGTCGTGCATCTACAAATCCCTTGGGCCGCGACCGCGACAAGAGATTTACTCACCTTAGACCACTGTTTATTTTTACTAGGCCGCCCCATCGCACAAAAAGAAGAGGAAGCCGTGCAGTACCGCCACCTGAATCACCAACGCTTTACGCTCGCCGCCATAGACGACGTGATCTGTCGCGGTCGCTGGCGCGACTGGGCCGAACTGCGTCGGGCCGCTCTTGCAGACCACGCCCTGCTCGACAAAATCGAGCGCGTCTGCGCCCATTGCGCCGCCGACCCACGCGCTCAGCGCTATCGCTTTTGGATGCACTATGTCAGAAAACACCGCAGTGCTTCCTGATTGGTCTTCGATTACGTCTGCGAACAAAAGTAAGGAACTTTCCATGTCACCCCGACGCCAGCC
>JAPOYQ010000266.1 GCA_026706505.1 Gemmatimonadota bacterium | reverse complement strand
AGCACGTCGGCGCACGCGTCGTACTCATTCTCGACTTGGGGGGGCGTTTCTCGGTCAACCGCGTGCGGTTCTATCCCTCGCCTCAATTTCCCCTGCGCTTCATCGAACAATTCATCCTCACAGCCTACGACGACGACCGCGACGAGGTCATCGTCTCAGAAACGAACAATCGCTCTAGCACTGTCGATCTCCTCTTTCCGCCCCAGGCTGCCGACCGGCTGGTACTGACCATGGCTTTCCGCCAACGCGATTGGGAAGTCGCCGAATTCGAAGCATACGGAGAAGGCTACGTCTTGGAGGGCTTCTACCAAACTCAGATATTCGACTTAGGTGGCCCCGCCACCGTGGGCAACCTGCGCTGGTCCGGTTTCAAGGAACGAGACGCCCGCGTCAAAATCCGCACGCGCAATGGCACCGCGGCTGACCCCAATCGCTACTGGCGCTTTACGGGCCGCGGCGACGAGCAGACCTTTCGCGACGCGACCGGCCAACCCCTCACGCGCGCGGCTTACGACAAGCTGAAGGGCAATAAAGCCGGCATTACTACCGATCTAGACCATTGGAACCCCTGGTCCGGGACCTACGATTTTGCCGACAGCACTGGCACGCCCATTATTGCGCCGAACGCCCGGCAGTACCTGCAGTTCCAGATCCTACTCTTGCCGAAGGGTTTTCAAGGGGCCGGGCTCAACTTTGTCGAGTTCACCACCTCGCAGCCGCCCATAACCGACCAAGTGGTTGCCGAGATCTGGCCAGTGGAAGCCGAACCAGGCCAAGTGACGCCGTTTACCTATGCCTTTAAACCGCTCATCGTGCCGAACAACAGTGGTTTCGACCAATTAGTGCTGCAGACCTCTGGACGATTTGTCGGCATCGATTCTGTACACGTCAATGGAGATGGGGTGGACTGGACTGCAGACCTTGCGCACAAGCGCTTGGCGCTATCGCTGCCGCGCATGGACGCCACCGATAGTCAGAAGTTGATCGAAGTCTTCTTCCGCGCCCAAGTCTTTCACTTTGGCACGACTTTTGCAGGCCAAGTGTTCGACTCCGAACGCCCCCTCGAAGTGGGCCAGCAGGTACAGGGCGGAGATGCCACCTTTGCACTGGACAGCAACCAAGTGTGGGCCGGCATACACCTGCGCGGCCGCCTCGTGAGCGAGGTGCGGGCGCAGCCGCCTGTGGTCACGCCCAACGGGGACGGGATCAACGACGCGGTCGGTGTCGAATACTCGTTGTTGGAATTGGTGGAGACCGGTCAAGTGGCGGTAGATATATTCGACCTCGCGGGCCGTCTAGTCCGGTCGCTCTACCGGGGCCACCAGCGCAGCGGTCGTCACGTCCACTTGTGGGACGGCCACAGCGATGACGGCAGCGCCGTGGCACCCGGGACGTATCTGTATCAGGTGCGAGTGGACACGGACAAAGCACGGGAAGAACACACTGGCGCGATCAGTGTGGCGTATTAAATGAGCAGGGCACTCACCATATCAACACGAAATTGCCCTGCTTACCAGTGATAAAATCAATGACCAGCCAAGTGCCAGCCACGACAAAAGCGCCCAAAATCATACCGATGAAAAAGTACCGGGTCTGACGGTACAAAACGCCCCGGCCGTATTTGAGCACTAAGCCCTTTATGGCCCAAGCCAAAAAGACGTTGAACCACATCACCCCCGAGGTGAAAACCGTCCCGGTCATGGCCAAGCCCAGCGGATGAATGGGCCACCACATGACCCGCTGGTGCACCCAGATCAGCAGCCACATCAGCCCTGCCCCCAAGCCCGTGAACAGCCAGCCGCCTAGATCTGTAGTCGAGGGACTGCGCATCATCATCGAGATATAGGAGAGGGGAACGGAGGAAGAGGTAAGCCAGAACCAGCTATTGAGATTGATTCCACCGTGCCGATAAGATAGGTACAGCACAATCCAGAACGCGCCGGCCAACGTAACCACCAAGGCCAGCACCAGGCCCCAAAAAAAGGCCCGCTTTCTCCCCCGCACCACCTCGTGGATCATCTTCAGGCTATTGGCGCAGGCAGCCATGGGGAAGGTGACGATATCCGCAGTCCACGGATAGGTGTAGGCCAGTCCAGTCAAGCCCTTCGGCCCGAGAAAGGAGGTACCCATGCTGGCCATGACAAAATCGGGCGCGATGAGCGGTGCCCGCACCAGCGCCACCCCAGCCTCGGCGACAATGCGCGACAACGCGATGAAGATCAGCATCGCCACCGCGACTAAGAGCAATACCGCCACCAAGGGGATGCCCGTGGCCTCGAGCCACACTACCATGACGACCAATCCTACCAGTACCGTCCACAAGGCCGCCCGGTACGACATAATCTCGTTCTGGTCGCCATCGTCGCCGCCCCAACTCCAAGCCCGGCGCGCTACCGCCAGCAAATGGGAGCGCGCCTTCCACAAAGTATATAGAGCGAATACCAGCATGGCCCCCAGAGCTTGGTGGGTCAGATAAGGGGAACTAGGATTGCTAAACCAACCCAATTTTTCCGTACTGTGGACGCCGAGAATATTGAAACAGCCCTGCTCGACGAGGGTCAGCAAATAGAAAAACCAGATTCCCAAGGCTAGGTTTCGGTTGATGAAATAGGAAAAACCCACCAGAGAAAACGAAAACTCAAAGGGCAGATTGATGGTATCGCGGAACAAGTACATACTGGAGCGAAAGTACAGCCCCGGCCACTGCGGATAGTAATTG
>JAPOYQ010000746.1:2218-2721 GCA_026706505.1 Gemmatimonadota bacterium | reverse complement strand
TGGGCGTGTACAATTCCTCTTGGCTGATCCTCGACTTTTTGGGCGAGCTTTTCCAAGGCGACCGCTCGACCGACGAATTGGGCGGCCCGTTGCGCATCGCCCAGCTAGCCGGGCAGACCGCCGAGCAGGGCCTGGACTCCTTCGTCCGCTTCCTCGCCATACTCAGCGTCAACTTGGCGATTATCAACCTCCTGCCCATCCCCGTACTCGACGGCGGCCATCTGACCTTCCTCACGCTAGAGGGCATCATGCGCCGACCGCTCTCGCTGCGCCAGCGCGAGATCTTTCAGCAGATCGGCTTGGCCATCATGCTGTTCATCATGGTGTTTGTCACGTTCAACGACCTCAATCAGATGGTCTTCCGCCGCATCGCGGAGATGTTCTAGTAGCTGCTTGCGCGGTTCGGCATGTCGCTGACCGAACAAATTCGCCACAAGGCCCGCGCCTTGGGCTTTACCTCGGTCGGTTTCGCCCCGGCCGATCCGTTAAAAGGGGCCGAGTTT
>JAPOYQ010000746.1:0-2208 GCA_026706505.1 Gemmatimonadota bacterium | reverse complement strand
TGGGCTACGCCGGTCAGATGGACTATCTCAAGCGCCACCTCGATAAGCGCGAGGACCCGCGCCGGATGGTCCCCGGCGCCCAGACCGCCATCTGCCTCGGCATGGATTACTACCAACCTGCGCCCACGGCATCCGATCCCCTGCGCGGCCAGATCGCTTGTTACGCCCGCGGCGACGACTACCACGACATTGTCAAAAAGCGCTTGGCAGCACTGTGGGAATTCGTGCTGGCCGAGGCCGGGGAGCAGACCAAAGGCCGCTATTTTGTGGATACGGCTCCAGTTTTAGAGCGCGAACTCGCCCAGCGGGCGGGCTTGGGCTGGTGGGGTAAGAACACCTGCCTGATCGACAAGCGCCGCGGCTCTTACTTCTTCTTAGCCGAAATCATCACCGACCTCGAACTCGACTACGACGAACCCGCCCCAGACCACTGCGGCACCTGCACGCGCTGTCTAGACGCCTGCCCCACCGACGCCTTCCCCGAGCCATACGTACTCGACGCCCAGCGCTGCATCTCCTATCTCAACATCGAACTCAAGGGGTCAATTCCCCGCGATCTGCGCCAAGGCATGGGCCAGTGGATCTTTGGCTGCGACATCTGTCAGGAGGTGTGCCCGTGGAACCGCAAGGCCGAGCCAGCTCCAGAGCCGGCGTACAAGAGCCGGGCCGACCTCGACAGTCCGGAGCTTCTCGACCTGATCCAACTCGACCGCGCAGCCTTCAACGCACTATTTCGCCGCAACCCGGTCAAGCGCCCTAAGCGCCGAGGCTTTTTGCGCAACGTCGCCGTGGCCTTGGGCAATTCGGGTATGCAGGCCGCGGTGCCAGCCTTGATCAACGCGCTCGACGACGAAGAGCCGCTAGTGCGCGGCCACGTGGCTTGGGCACTGGGTCAACTCGGAGGCGATGAGGCAAAGGAGGCGCTCCAACAGCGCTTGGGCATAGAAGAAGATGCAGAAGTGCGAGGAGAGCTAAAAGACGCGCTAGCTGCGCTGTAACCCCTCACTCGGCGAACAATGCGCGGGCGAATACTGCCGCGTCAAACGGCTGCAAATCGTCCACTCCCTCACCCACCCCAATCAGCTTCACCGGCAGATCCATCTGACGCCGCAGCGCAACGACGATCCCGCCTTTAGCCGTCCCGTCCAGCTTGGTCAGCACGAGCCCGGTCAACTCGGTGGCTTGGTTGAACTCAGTCGCTTGCGACAGGGCATTCTGGCCGCTGGTGCCGTCGAGTACCAGCAGAGTTTCGTGTGGGGCCGCGGGGTCTTGCTTGGCCAGCGAGCGGCGAATCTTTTTGAGTTCCTCCATCAAGTTGACCTTGTTGTGCAAGCGACCGGCTGTGTCCACCAGCAGCACATCGGCCCCGCGCGACTTGGCCGCGGCGAGCGCGTCAAAGGCCACGGCCGCCGGGTCCGCTCCTTGCTGCGTGCGTATCAGGTCGGCTCCGGCGCGCTCTGCCCAGATGGCGAGCTGGGGGATGGCCGCGGCCCGAAACGTGTCGCCGGCAGCGAGTACCACCTTCTTGCCGGCATCAGCGTATTGCTTGGCCAACTTGCCGACCGTCGTCGTCTTGCCAGTGCCGTTGACGCCGACGACCAGCACGACAAACGGCTTGCCCGGCAGCTCGCCGGCTAGGGGCAAGGCCGCGCCGTTGCCGAGGGCCATCATCGCGGCTACTTGCTCCTCCAGCACCTGCATCACGCCATCCGGCCCGTCCGCCATTTGCCCACTCCGGAGCCGCTCGCGCAGCTCATCGACGAGTTCGGTGGCGGTCTCCAGCCCCATATCAGCGCCGATCAGTGCGGCCTCAATATCATCGATGGCGTCGTCGTCCAAGCGGGAATTGCCAGCGATCACATCGGTCATCACCTGCCGCGTCTGCGCCAATCCCTGCTTTACTTTGTCGAAAAATTTGCCTAGCATGAGAACGTTTGTTTCCAGTTTATTACACTACAAGTACAAGGACACAGAATCGACGAAAAAAACTCACTATTTTTGACATAGAATTTAAGGATAATAATTTTATTTTGACTGCGAAATCGCCACAACCCGAAGTAGAAATAAACACAATATGTAGTATATAGCTCAAATCTAAGAATAATATGTATTGACCCAAGCTAAATCATTATATAACATATTTGTCTTGAATACGAGTGCGTCAAATAATATACACTCCACTCTTCTCCTGAAGGAGGCAAATTCGAT
>JAPOYQ010000016.1 GCA_026706505.1 Gemmatimonadota bacterium | reverse complement strand
CGCTGTGGCACGGCCACAAACCGCGAATTTCCGCTTCCATCGCCACGGAACCCACGCACCTGCCGTCTGCATCACAGGCTAGCAGCGCGCCCTTTTCCACGGCTGCGACAATGTGCTCTCCCACCGGGGCGATGGCCCGAATCCACTCGCCGATCTGGACGTGCCAGCGCAATTCCCCTTGGTAGCTGAAGGCGTAGAGTTCGCCAAATTCACTCGCCGCGACCAAGCCCCAAGAAAAGGCGATGAGTCCCACAACCTCGCCGACGATATTGGCGTGCCAGACCTCGGCCCCATCCTGCGGTTTAACCGCGTAGATCCAGCCGTCCTGCGTGCCGTAGACGATTTCGCGCACGCCGTCTCCATCGACATCGACCAGTTGCAGATGGGTGAGGCCGATGCCTCGGCGCGGCGTGGTGGCATTGCCCTCGGATCCCACTTCTTCAAAGGTGGTCCAGCGGAAGGACCCATCGCTATTGTGCACATTGAGCGGGGTGGAGTATTCAGTCCCCGCAATCACCTCTGCTTTGCCATCGCCGTCCACATCCGCTGCAGCGAGCGCAGTGATCGCGTGATAGCGTACCCACTCCGCCCATTCGAGCGTGCCATCCGCAGCAAAGGCGTTTATGTACCAGCCCACGGTTGACGCCAACACACTCGTGCAGCCCTGGCCCTCCAGATCGGCCACGGCTAGACCGGAGACTTTTGCACCCCACCCCGAGTTTTTCAAGGTCTGGACCCAACGCTGCTCGCCGCTGTGGCCTTCGAGTGCGGCCAGTTGACCATCGTCCGTCCCCACCAGCGCTTCCACTGCTCCATCCGCGTCGATATCGGCCAAGAGCAGGGCGCTGGCCACCTGGTCCGGGCCCAGTTGGTGCGACCACATCGCCGCACCGTCCTCAAGTCCTAGTTGGACAACCTCCCCCCCCTCAGTGCCAGCAAGTAAAATTTCATCGTAGACTGCTACAGCGCTTATCTCGGTCGAATCCAGATCCCGGCTCCACTGGGCGGTCCAGCCGTTCTGCGGCCGGGGCCAAGAAGGTTCCACCGCAGCAGGGGAAGGTTCTGGCACGACGGCGTCCATAGCGTCGCAGATGCGTTGCGCCATTTCGCTCTGTCCCACTGTGAGCGTCGCGGGATCCCCGTCAAACACCTGCCAGTCCCAATCCTCGCCCTCGGCAAAGCCTAGGCGTTCAATGCCCTGCAAGGTCAGGCTATCCCCCTTTAAAGAAATCGCGAACATTTCGGCCTCAATTGCCAGCGCGCCCAGCAGGGTATGGCCAACGCCCAAAATGGTCGTCTCCTCCCCATCGCGGATCTCAACGGTCCTTTCATTCAGGCGCGCTATGCGGATGTCGGGATGCGGCGTCAGCAGATTGATATAGACGAGATTCTCCCCCGGCTGCATGGTACGGGCGGCTTGCTGGTGCAGGACGTGGAGTATGTCCCCAGCGTGTGGATAGTTGGACCAGCGGCTTTTCACGTGCAAGTCGGCGACGATTTCCTGGACCGATCCATCGGCATTGTCGATGTAGAAGTGTTCGCCCTCCTGGTGCAGACGCACCCTAGATTCTTTGAGTTCAGCTTCGCCCACCAGACGCCACAAGCAGTAGCAGCGGTAGTCCCCAGCCTCGGTGCATTGCAGTTGATCGATCACCGCGAAATAGCGCCCCTTGCCCCAGAAAACATTGCGCCGCCAGTCCACTCCGTTATACCCGGCAGCCTCGGTCTGCGCCAAGCCCAAGGCAGCATTTTCGCTACTGTAGTTCAGCGAGGCCAACAGCGGCATCAGCAGCCCATCTCCCGGCGGCTGCAACACGCCGACGCCATCGCGGATGACGGCGATTGAATTGTGGAATTTGGGTGCCGCCCGGATATAGTCGCCGTCCCCCAACCAAGCTCGGTCGTTCCAAGTTAGCCGGACGATTGTATTGCTGTCTTCGTGCCCGTGGCAGAACGTGCCGCTCCCTTCGAGCAACAAGTACTCACTCATCGGGTCGAAGTCGCGCCGCAAAGAGAGCTTGTCGAAGTAGTCTTTTTGTGGATCGGGCTGGTTATTAGCCGGAGCGTACGCGCGCACCCAGCCCAGCGCTTTGGCCGGCAATTTCATCGCGTATATACCGAGCAGACCGACTGGTTCCTCGGGGACGCAATCGGCGAGTGCCAATCCATTTTCCCCCCAATCGACGCCAGCATAAAGCCCCCGCAACACGTGCGCCAGCGTCGGCCTCTTGCGCGCACCCAGCCAGTTGAGGATCCACAAATGCTCGGGGTTGCGCGCATACCAAGTGGAAACCATCGGTGCCCACAAACGGCCTTCCCACCCCTGGGACGGGGAAAAAGGAGCGTACCCCGAGGTATCCCCGTGGTTGCTCTCGCTGCGCATGTTGTCCGTAGTCACCACCGCTAGCGTACACAAATCGGCTATGTGGCCATTCTCGATATACTCGTAGTCGTTCTTAAGCAACCCGTACGAGAGCGTCTCCTGGGGCACGAGCCAAGCGTACCCCACGCCACCGTCGTCGTTGGATCTGTAGCAATCGCTCTGGCCAGCAAAAATCCGCTCCACCACTTCCTCAGTGGGATCGAATTCGCGGATGCCGTAGCGCTTGCTCAGGTAGTTGTGGCCTGCGGCCAAATCCATGGCGATATAGGTGGTGTGGTTCTGGCGAATCTGGTCGGGGGGATTGACTGTTTCCTCCATATAGAACAAGCCGGCCAAGTG
>JAPOYQ010000327.1:274-2723 GCA_026706505.1 Gemmatimonadota bacterium | reverse complement strand
GGAGTTGGAGTCCGGGGTGCACGAGTGCGCGGTCGCCGGCCTGCCCGACCCGGACCTCGGCGAGATCATCGCCGCCTTTGTCGTGCCACGCCAGGGACACGATCCGGCCACGCTGGAGGCCCGACTCAGGACGCGGGTCAAGCAAGACTTGGCGCCCTACAAGCGGCCGCGACGCTATCGTTTTCTGGATGAGATTCCCCGCAACGCCATGGGCAAGGTGGAGCGGGGCAAGCTCAAAGACCTGGGCAGCGAGTAAGGCGTACTGCCGTGCGTGCCCGCAAGTCTTGTGTGAGAACAGAAGGTGGCGCTTGGAAGACCTGAGGAGATTGCTCCCGAAACTCGGGTGCATCGTCTCGGGGGTGGCAGGGTGCCGAATCTGCGTCTATCCGTGCTTGATCGGAAGTTGACACCCCCGGGGATTTCCGTACTGTTGGGAGGAACGCCCGAAGAAGCGACGAATCACATGCGGCAGGCTTTTCCACACGGAATACTCAGCTTTGGGCTTGATGTGCCTCCCCCTTCCGTATAGATTGCCAGTGACGCTAACAACATGCGGAAGAGGGAGGTGATGCCACATAGAGGACCCGAAGTATCGTGCCCAACTCGCCCTTATGAGGCCGGGGGCTGCCAGCCATGACTAAGCGTGTGGCCAGCGCTGCTGGTAGCCCTCACGACAAGTCACCGTCGTGTTAGCGTCATTCGTACCCCATCTGGCCGGGCAGGGAAAGACCCTGGCTTTCAGGTCCTAACTGTTCAGCAGCTTTCGGGCGACCAGGTCCGCCATCGCTTGATAGGACTCAATGATCTTGCGATGCACTTTCACCTGTCGAGCCACATTCCGGGCAAGGTCGCCGATCCGACGCTGCTGTGCGATGGGCGGAAAGGGAATGCGGCTGAGATACGCCGCCTTACGGGTCAGGCTTGGCACTGCCGTGCCGTTGTCCAAACGAGCCAGGTCCGCATGTTTCAATGCCCACGACACAAATCCCATATCAATGAGTACGTCAGATTTCGGCACAACGTAGAAGACCGTGTCGATAGGGAACGACGGCCCATCAGTGAGGTACACAGCCCCGGCATTGCCCTTTCGCCCGACAATCACTGTGGGGTCAGAGACCAGGGCGGTATCGTGGAACCCGACGACGCCCGTCGAACCATAGACCGGAATGAGACCGCCGTTCCGCTCCACTGCTGGGAGTCCCTTGCCGTAGGCAAACTCCATGACCTCCCCAATGGTCCGGTGTGGATAGGGTGGCGCGGCCACTAGAAGCACCCGCGCAGGAAGGTGCCGAAGGTATTGGGGTTCTTCCGCTCGTTGTACTTCCAGCTCGTTTCCGCCACATACAGCGGCGTGTAGCGCCGACTGTAGTGGTGGTGCTGGCCGTACCAGGCCCGCTTAATGAGCGCCCAGAAGCCTTCAATCGTGTTCGTATGCACCCAGCCATCGACATACCGCTCACTGTGGTTGATGACCGCGTGGGGCAGGAAGGATTCGGCGGCGTTGTAGCCCCGGTATTCGTCCGTGATAAGCAGCGAGGCGTCCGGGTCTACCGCGCCCTTGAGAAACTGGACAATGCCTTTGCCCGTGAGGTCTTCGGCCACCTTGGCAATGACGGCCCCGCCCCGCTCGACTACGCCGATGACAGGCGTCTTCTTGGTGCCCCGGCCCGGCTTGTTCCGTGTGTGATCGTCCTTGCGGTTCGTGCGCCGGGGCTTCCCCCCGACATACGTCTCATCGGCTTCAACCAGGCCGCTCAGTAGGCGGTCATTATCAGCCATCGCCGCCCGAATCCGCTGCTGCATGTACCAGGCCGACGGCGGATTGAGGTCGCAGTCCCGAGCCAACTGGTAGCTGGATAGGCTCTTCTTGGCGTTCAACATCAGGCCGATGGCCAGGAACCATTTTTGCAGGGGGATACGGGTCTTCTCAAATATCGTCCCGGACAGGACGTTGAAGCTGGACTTACAAGCGTGGCAGTTCCACCGGCCAACCCGCCCTTTTTCCGCCTTGCGGGCGACATGCTCGCTCTGGCAAAAGGGGCACTGGGGCTGCTCACCCCAGCGCACGGACTCCAGATGGTTAATGCAGGCTGCTTGATGGGGAAACTGTTGAATGATGCTGACAAGGTTCATGGGGCTCCCTCCTGACAAGAGAGAGCCTACCAAAATGGGCGCTACTTGTCAAGCCCATAATTGAGTATTCCGAAAAAAAGTCCTGCGGGCCGCTGAACAAGATCGGCCGGATGTGGCGGCGGCGCGTCAGCGCTGGCGCGCCCAGGCCCCCCCCCTCGACGGTGCCCGCCTCGTCTTCGTGGATGAGACCGCCGTCCAAACCAAGCTGACCCGCCGGTATGGGCGGAGTCCCCGCGGCACGCGCCTCGTGGCCCCCGTCCCGCATGGGCACTGGAAGACGACGACCGTCGTGGCCGCGCTGCGGGCCGACGGGCTC
>JAPOYQ010000327.1:0-264 GCA_026706505.1 Gemmatimonadota bacterium | reverse complement strand
GGGTCGAGCTGCAGCAACGGCTGTACGATTACGCACGCGGAAACGACCTATGAGGCGACCTACGAGCATACCCTGGCGATTGCCCAGCAGGCCGACCGGCTGGGCTTTGAACTCCTGGTGCCGGTCGGCCGCTGGCGGGGCTTTGGCGGCTCGACCGACTTTAACGGCACCTGCATGGAGACCTATACCTGGGCGGCCGCTCTGGCCGCTCAGACCGAACACATCATGCTGTTCTCGACCTCGCACGCGCCGACCATCCACCCC
>JAPOYQ010000937.1 GCA_026706505.1 Gemmatimonadota bacterium | reverse complement strand
TACGACCTGAGTGATTTCGAGTGGAGCGTGATCGAACCGTTGCTGCCGAACAAGCCGCGCGGCGTCCCCCGTGTGGACGACCGGCGCGTGCTCAACGGCATCATGTGGGTGCTGCGCTCCGGCGCCCCCTGGCGAGACCTGCCGGAGCGCTACGGGCCTTACACCACTTGCTACAACCGCTTCAATCGCTGGCGCAAGAAGGGCATCTGGATCAGCTTATGGACGCTGTCGTAGAGGCTTACGACGGCGACATACAGATGATCGACAGTTCCAGCGTCCGGGTTCACCAGCACGCGGCGGGCTCAAAAAGGGGGGTCCGGATCGTTGCATGGGTCGTTCCCGAGGCGGACTGACGACCAAGATCCACACCGTGGTCGATGCCGAGGGTCTGCCGCTCCGCCTCGCCTTGAGCCCAGGGCAGGCCCATGACAGCACGCTCGCCGGACCCTTGCTCGACGATCAACTGCCGCCCGACAGTTTCCTCCTTGGTGACAAGGCCTACGACGCGGAATGGATCAGAGCGATGATCGAGGCGCAGGATGCGGTGCCCATCATCCCCGACCGCAAAAGCGCCACCACGCCCCACGCCTTCAGCCGCGACCTCTACCGCCTGCACAACCGGGTCGAGCGCTTCTTCAACAAACTCAAACAGTTCCGGCGCATCGCAACGCGCTACGAAAAGCTCGCCGCCAACTACCTCGCCATGATCCAAATCGCCACTATCCGCATCTGGCTGCGTGCTAGTGAGTCCACGCCCTAATATGGGCAAACCTGTTCCGCCGACTAGAGCTAGCGCTGGTGGTAACGCTAGAGGGGCTACTACGTGGCATCAGCGGCAGCGAGATAGCAGTAGAAAGAGATCAAATATCTGTCAGCGTAAACCCGCATGAGTAGATATGGAAGAACACTATCCGACAATTTGAAATCCGACCGAAGCAAATGATGATCGAAAGAAAATGCGGGCTTAATTCCCTGCTTCCTCATCAGCACGAAGCTCGTTGCATCGACTGCAGACAGCTTGTGAAGATCCCTCCGCTCGAAGTATTTCCACGCCAGCTCCACTTCCTCTTCGGAGCAGCCCAGCACGCTCAGCCCGCCCACCTCTTTCAGCGCCTCCTTCCAAGTGAGAGCGACATCCCGACTGGCGTTCCTGCCAAGAAACGTGAAGGTTTCCAGGACGACTGGAGCCGAGGTGTAGAGGCGCGCCCGAAGCTCCAGGATTCGATGCCAAATGTCTACGACTCTTACGTGCAACGGGTCTCGCGTCAGCGCCAAGGCGATCCAGGCTCCGCTGTCGACGGAAGAGTGATAGCGAACGGCGGTTAGGTAGCGCAGCAGCACGTAAGGTGTTGTGTGGTCGGCGAATCGGTTGCAGGTGACGAAGTGTTGTTAAGCGCGTTTTGTTGACCCCATGAATTCCAGCAAGGTCAATGGATTATCGCGTCAATCGGCGTCTGATCTGCGCGCCTAACAACAGTCGGAAAGGGTGAGACCACCTCACTCGGCCGAGGAGTCTGAGCGTGCATCGGGCTCGAAAAAGGCGTCGTGCCATACCCGGGTCACGATCTTTGCGGCGTCGTCGACGGAGACCGGGTTGTCGTTCAGGTGCTCCTCCTGCGCAAACCAGACGTAAGCGCATTGCTCGACCATCGCGGCCATGGCTTCCGCTACGAGGCGGGCCGGAACGCCGTCCACCTCTTCTATGCCGCATTTCGCCTTGAGGGCGCCCACGAACCGGTCGACATGGCGGTTGCGCATCGCCCACCAGACGCTGCGGAACCGCTCGTCGACCGTGGAGGCCTCGATAAGCGCGCGCATCACGTCGCGGTTTTCGCTGTAGAGCGAGAGATAGCCCAGGTTGGCTTCAAGCAAGGCCCCCTTGGGGTCGGCCGCAAACTGCTTGTTCGGTGCTCGACTCGCTTCGAACAATGCCTCGTGAATGCCGTCGACCAGGGCCCTGAACAGATCCTCCTTGTTGCGGAAATACCGATAGAGAGCGCCGAGCGATACCCCTGCCTCTTCGGCGACGTCGACCATCTTGAGGTCGACATAGCCGTTGCGGGCCAGCACTCTGCGGCCACTCGCCAGGAGACGCCTGCGCGTGCGCCGGCCCTTGGGTGTGGTCGGGACTTGGGTCATTTGCGCCGCCATTCCATCGACCTCCACCCGTCTAAGGACGCCGCAACTCTTTGGGCGGCGCCCGCTCACGCTCCTCACAGGCCATCCTCCGGGAGATGTCGTGGCTGCTCCCGTGGGGACCCGGGGAAGCCCCCGGTCTCGATCATGCCAGGAAGGTACCAAGAGAAAGAATGATGGTCATTAAAAATGATCATCAATAAAAAAAGTGATATCATCATCTTGAATTCGAATTGAAGCGGGTCTACGCTGGGTGAGAGTGGGGATGACAGTGGAAACACTGTGGTTCCGGGCCGGCGACGGGAGCGGCAGATGAGGGAGATTCGTCTCGCAAATCCCGAAGGTTCACGAGGCGCTCCAGTAGCGCTCCCGAATACTGCCGCTGCCAACCTCGCCCAACGAGAACGCCGGTATCGCGCGAAGGGGTGGTGGCCAGGCGAGCGCCTATGCGACCGCTACACCGTCCTCGCCCGGCGCTTTGAAGACCGCCTCGCCGTCGCCGATGCAACCGGTCGGCGGCTCAGCCACGGCATGTTGTGGCGGGAGGGCGGCCGCGTCGCCGAAAATCTGAAAGAGGGCGGAATCGGTCACGG
>JAPOYQ010000739.1 GCA_026706505.1 Gemmatimonadota bacterium | reverse complement strand
CATCGCCCCAGTGGTGACCGGCTACATGTGGCGCTGGCTCTTCCACGACAGCTTCGGCCTCGTCAATCACACGCTCTTGAGCCTCGGCTTCATCGACGCCAATGTTCCCTGGCTGGCGCAGCCAGACGCGGCTATGGGCGCGGTGGTGGTAGCCAATGTCTGGCGCTTCATGCCCTATATCACCATCATGCTGCTGGCGGGTTTGCAGGGCGTGTCCGCCGAGCTGTACGAGGCCGCGCACGTTGATGGAGCCAACGTGTTCGGGCGCTTCTTCCACGTAACGCTGCCGCAACTCAAACACGTGATCGGGGTAGTCTTCCTCTTCGCCACCATCTGGATGGTCAACGACTTCGCGCTGATCTTCATTATGACCGAGGGCGGCCCGGCCAAGGCCACGCAGGTGGTGCCGATTACGGTCTATCGCATCGCCTTTGAGCACCTGCGGCTCGGCAAGGGCGCGGCTGCGGCGCTTATTCTGCTGCTCTTTTTGCTGGCGCTGAGCATCGTCTTCATCCGCGTGCTCTTCCGCGAGGAGAGGAGGGATGCGGATGCGAATTAAAACCCAAGAAAAAGTCCGCGCCTATCTCGCCTACGGCTTGGGCTCGGTTTTTGTTCTCGCGCTGGTGATGCCGCTGATATGGGTGGTGACCACGTCCATGCGCCCCCTGTCCGAGATGACTCGCACCCCACCGTTGGTCTTCCCTCGCTCCCTCACCTTCCACGCGTACATCGAGATGTGGGACACCGGGCCGTTTGTGAAGTACTTTGCCAACAGCATGGTGATTTCCCTTTCCACGGCCCTGATCGCCCTCGCGTTTAGCGTCTGCGCGGCGTATGCCTTTGCCCGCTTCCGCTTTCGCGGCAACACCTTGTTGCTAATGGTAGTGGTGATGTCGCAAATGCTACCCGGCTCTTCGATCCTCATCCCGCTCTTTCAGGTGATTCGCTCGCTCGGCTTGCTCGACACGCACGTGGGCATGGTGTTGATCTACACGGGCTTTGCCATCCCGTTTTGCACCTGGCTGCTCAACGGCTACTTCCGCGCCATCCCCACCGATCTAGAGCAAGCCGCGCTCATCGACGGCTGCAACCGCCTCCAGCTACTCTACCGAATCGTCTTGCCGCTAGCCGCACCGGCGATCGTGGCAGTGGGGACTTTTGCCTTTTTGCTTTCGTGGAATGAATTCTTGTTCGCTTTTGTGTTTACCAAATCGCAGGCCCTGACCATTCCGGTGGGGCTGCGCGCCGCGTTTTTGGGGCAATACGTCAACAAATACGACCAGCTATTCGCCGCATCGCTGATTTTTAGCCTGCCGCCAATCGCGCTCTTCGTGGGATTGCAGCGGTACTTTGTCCAGGGATTGACGGCTGGTGCCGTAAAGGGATAGGAGACCCAATGAGTAAGACTAAAACATGGCTGCTGTGCGCCCTATTGGTCGCCGCTTGTGGGCAGCCGGACGACGCGCCCGATAAACTCAAGATCGGCTACGTCATCAACTTCATGTCGCACGAGTGGTACCAAAACATCAGCAAATCGGCGACAGCGCGAGCAGCCGAGTTAGATGTCGAACTGATCGTCGCCGATGCCAACCTCGACGTGGCAGCGCAAATCTCCAAGGCCGAAAACCTACTCGCCCAAGGGGTGCAGGTGCTGGTTTTGTCGCCGGTGGACGCCAAGGCAATGGGGCCGATAGTGCGGCAAGCCAAGGCCGCAGGTACCAAAGTGATTACCGAATCCAACCCCGTGCCCGAGGCCGCCAGCTACGTGGGAATCGACAACTACGCCGGTGGAGTCAAGGCCGGCGAGTGGTTTGCCAGCTACGCGGCGGAAAAGGGCCTCGACCCCAAAATTCTCATCGTCGGCTTCCCCAACTTCGAGGACTGTCGGCAGCGGGTCGATGGCTTCAAGGACGCGCTCGCCGCTTCGGGTCTGCCCCATGAGATCGTCCAAGAAGTCGATGGGCAGGGCCTCAAGGAAAAGGCGTTCAAGGTGGCGCAGGACGCGCTGACGGCCAACCCGCAGATCAACGTGATCTACGGCATCAACGACGATTCGACGACCGGCGGCATGGCGGCCTACAAGGCGGCTGGACTCGACGAAGCAGCCCTGACCGCAATCGGCTTTGGCTTTGAGGGCACCGTGGGACAGACGGCCCTCACCGGCGACACGCCCTACGCGGCTGCGCTGGCGATGTTTCCCAACTTTGTCGGTGGGGCGCTAATTGACGCGGCCGTGCAAATAGCGCGCGGCGAGCAGCTACCCGCCCACTACGAGACGCCGACCGTCGTCGTCACCCGCGACAACCTCAGCCGCTTCTACGACACGAGCACCGAGCCGCCCTTCGCCCTCAAGGTGGATGCGGTGCGGGCCTTGATGACACAATGAGCCGCTTATTGTCGCGGATGCTCCACAGCGAGCAGGCCGGGCTGTTGCTCGCGCTGGTCTTGCTCTGCGTGGGAATTTCCCTGCTGACGCCGGTCTTCTTTACCGCCGTCAATATCAAAAATGTGCTGCGCGACGCCTCGCTGGTGGCCATCGCCGGAATCGGCATGGTGATGATCATCCTACTCGGCGAGATCGACCTAAGCGTCGGCTCGACCCAAGCGGTGGCCGGGATCATCGCCGTAGCCGTGCTCAACCAGTTCGAGAGCGTGACACTGGCATTGGTCGCCGCACTCGCCGCCGGAGCACTCATCGGCCTGTGCAACGGACTGTTGGTCACCAAGGCCGGCATCAACTCCCTAA
>JAPOYQ010000810.1 GCA_026706505.1 Gemmatimonadota bacterium | reverse complement strand
GCTATGTTAAAAGGAGGCTGGGGCAACTGTCTGATCACCGACAGCAGCACAGCCGAAAAGCTCCTCGATAAGAACGAACATATTTCCAAGCACTTCACTCCTATCTAGTTTGGTCCCCACTGTTAAAAACAAACGCTATTGGCAAATGCTTTAGGGGAGATCATTATATTGAGTTAAATTTATTCAATTTATTTGAAGTTTTTCCTTGATTCTCTTTATATTGTCTAAACATCGATGCTAGGTGGGTTTAATGCGTCTTCTGAGCCTCTTTTTGGCAGTATATAGGCCCTAGACCCAGGTGGTTTGAGGTGTTTGAAAAATTACACTTATCCAGACTAGTCCTAGCAGGACTAGCCGCGCTCGTCCCGATAACTAGTCGGTGCACGGCGGAAGTGGTCGTCGTGGGTGGCAATCGGGGATTGGGCTGGGAAAGCGGCGGCGGCAGCATTCCGGCCACCGTCATCCGAACCGCCCGCACTGTCGAGCGCACCAATGCGCCGGGCGGCGTCATCGACTTTGATCCTCAAGACAGGCCCAACTGGATCTTTCCGCAACGCGCCGATATCACAGCCAATGTCGCCGTCGGTGCCAACAGCGAAGAGCGGGGCGGCAGCATCCTCTCCCTCAACTCCTCCCGCGGAGCCGAGTTCGCCAAAATGATCGACGACGACGGAACTACGGCTTTGGATATGCGCCAAGCTTCTCCCTTACTGGGCGTTATCATCGATCTCGACCTAGGATCTCGCTTCGGAATCAACCGCTTCAAATTCTTCCCGCGCAATGCTGACCCCGACTATCCGGCTCCCGACTTTCCCTTTCAGAACAATTTTATCCGGGGTTTCGAACTCTTCGTCAACGACGGCACTCCACAGACCCAGCTAGAAGGAGTACCGATCTTTGAGACCGTGGTCCTCGAGACGCAGAACGACAAAGCAGTGGTGGACGTCAGCATAGAGCCACAGTACGTCCGCTTTATCCGTCTAAAGTCCCTAACTACGGTCGGTTTTGAAATCGCCGAATTTCAGGTCTTCGGCACCGGCTTCGTACCCGAAGCTCGCTACGTTTCGAATGTATTCGATTTTGGCGACCTCGCGCTGGTGGGCAAGCTGCGCTGGCTGGAGGAGAAGGAAGGAGACACAGAGCGATCTAAAGTGGAGATCCGTACGCGTTCAGGATTGGACCAGCAGCCCATCGAATTCAACAAAATTCGTCCCGGCGAGCGCCTCTTCCGGGTAGGCGGCGGCACGGGAACCGATACCGGGATCATTAGCAGCGTGTACCGGGGAGGCATCAACACCTCCCAGATAGAGGTACCGTGGAAACAGGCTAAAGATGTAGAGGACGAAGAACTCAAAACGCTGATTGAAACCGTCTTAGACAACGACGCAATCGACGCGCGGGAAGCCTTTCGAGTCTTCAAGGAGCTACCCTTGGAAAAGCAGGCCTTGATCGTTATCGATCAGGGAGATTACACCAGACTGAGCAATGACGACAAAGGCGGCATTCGCGACGACCTGACCAACTGGAGCGATTGGTCCCCCCCCCAAGCACGTGCCGGGGTCGTTGCCAGCGAAGAGGAACTAGAGGACACCGGTCTGGGCGTCCAAGTCTTCTCACTCGTGCCCCGGCGCTATTTTCAGTTCTCCATCGACTTTTTCAGCGACGATTTCAGTGCCGCTACCGGCGTTGGCGGTCTGGCTTTCGAAGTGCTATCACCTCCCTTTGCCGCGGAACTGGTCGCCGAGATCGCGCCGCGCACGGCTGTTTTGGGGCAGAGGACTGACTTTATGTACGCCGTGCGGAATCGCTCTAGACCTGGACAGGACCGGGGTTTTGATCGCTTTGAAATCGATACGCCGGTGCGGGTCGAATCCATTGGACGGATCGAAATAGAGCAAGTAGATGGTACCGTGCAGGAAGCCGACTTCTCAACCGCCTCTTTAGATGCACTGCCCCTATCCCAGAACGGTTTCAGCGTTCTCGAGGTGCGCGAGGACGGTTTCGTCATTGCCTTTAACCCCATCGTCGAGGACAGCGCGCTGCTCAAAGTGGCGTTCACGGGAACCGTCCTGCGGTTCGGTACCACTTTTACCGGCCGGGCCCGACACAGCCAAGCGAATTCGACCATCGGCCAAGGGGTCATTGCGGGCAACGCAGCAGATTTGAGTCCGCTGGGTTTTGTTGATATCGATCAGCAGCCAGTGGGCGCTCCAGTGGCCCGCAACCTCTCCGTAGCCGGCCCCCTCGTCGGAGATTTGCTCATAAACGTGAGAGCCAAGCCGGCTGTCTTTACCCCCAACGAGGATGGCCTCAACGACCGGACATTTATCCAATACGATATTACTAGCCTACGGCGACTCTCGCCGGTAGCAGTGCGCATCTTTGACCTAGCCGGCCGTCTGGTCAGGAATCTTTACCAAGATCAGGACCTCAGCGGCCGCTTTACCCGCTCTTGGGACGGGAGAGACGAGCAAGGCAATCTCGTGCCGCTAGGGCACTACGTGTTTAGCGTTTCCCTGACTGCCGGGACGGGTAAAGTAGAAGAAGCGGGCTTGGTTGGTGTAGTCTATTAGGTTTGGTCTAAACGCGACAGACATTTCAATCGAGGAGAGGAAGACTTAAAGTGAACATCGCCAAGAACTGTCTCCTCATCGGCCTGGCCTGTTTCCTGCTCTGCGCCGGGATACTGGATGCCCAGAGCTACGATTCTCGCATTGGCACGCAGCGCGGGGGTAAGGTGAGTTTTGAACCTCGGG
>JAPOYQ010000572.1 GCA_026706505.1 Gemmatimonadota bacterium | reverse complement strand
CGCTGGTTTGCTCATCAACGCCACGGCGCTGGGGATGCACCCCCGCGACGACGTTTCGCCGCTGGCGGACCCATCGTGCCTGCACGAGCACATGCTGGTCGCCGACATTGTGTACAATCCTTTGGAGACCGTGCTCATGCGGCAGGCCGCAGCCGCTGGTGCCTCGGCGATCAACGGCTTGGGGATGCTCGCTTGGCAGGGCGCGCGTTCGTTTGAGATATGGACGGGTGTCGAGCCGCCGGTCGAGGCGATGATTGCGGCTGCACTGGAGCATTTTCCCGATTAGGCCGCTGGGAATAAAGACAAACAACCTAGATAACGCATGATAACCGAATCATTAGAAACGCGCATTAGCGCGGCGCTGGCCCGAGCGGGCGCGCCCGCAGATTCACCGGCCCTCGTCGGCCCGGCTACCCGTCCGGAGTTTGGCGACTACCAGGCCAACGGCGTGATGGCTGCGGCTAAGAATCTAAAGACCAATCCCCGCGAACTCGCCGCTCAGGTCGTGGAGGAACTGGATCTGGAGGACATGGCCGCGTCTGTGGATATCGCCGGTCCGGGCTTTATCAATATCCAGCTCAAAGGCGAGTGGCTGGCCGCGCAGTTAGGGAACGTGTTGGCCGATCCGCGACTCGGCGTGCCCAAAGACGCGCCGCAAAAGGTCGTACTCGACTACTCGCATCCCAACTTGGCCAAGGAAATGCACATCGGCCATCTGCGCAGCACGGTCATCGGCGACGCCATCGCCCGCGTCCTCGAATTCTCAGGCCACGAGGTCGTGCGCCACAATCACGTGGGCGACTGGGGGACGCAGTTTGGGATGCTCATCGCCCACTTGGACGAGATTGCGGACCCGGCCACGGAATTGGCCGATCTAGAAATATTCTACCAATCGGCGCGTCAGCGCTTTGATCAGGACGAGGCGTTCGCCGATCTGTCGCGGGAATACGTGGTCAAGCTGCAAAGCGGCGATCCGCACGTGCAGCGGATGTGGCAGCAGTTCATCGACGAGTCGCTCGCCCACGGCCAGCGCGTGTACGACGCGTTAGGGGTTGGTCTCAAGCCCAAAGATGTGCAGGGAGAGAGCGCGTACAACGACGATTTGCCCCGCGTGGTCGAGGATTTGCGGGCCAAGAGTCTGCTCGTGGAATCCAACGGCGCGCAGTGCGTCTTTTTGGAGGAATTCAAAAACAAGGACGGCCAGATCACGCCGATGATCGTGCAGAAATCGGATGGCGGCTACCTCTATGCGACGAGCGACCTCGCGGCCGTGCGCTATCGGGCCGGTGCGCTTGCTGCCGACCGCATTCTCTACATCGTCGATGCGCGCCAGTCGTTTCACTTGCAGCAGGTCTTTGCGGTGGCGCGGGCGGCTGGGTACGCGCCGGCGACGACCGCTTTGGAGCATCACGAGTTTGGCGCAATTCTCGGCGCGGACAACCGGCCGTTCAAGACGCGGGCTGGCGGCGTGGTCAAGCTGATGGACGTGCTGGAAGAGGGCGTAGCGCGGGCTTTTGCCCAAGTGAGCGAGAAGAATCCCGAAATGGACGAGGCCGAGCGGCAGAAGATCGCCCGCGTGATTGGCATTGGCAGCATCAAGTACATGGAGCTGTCGTTCAACCGCACCTCGGACTACGTGTTCGACTGGGACAAGATGCTGGCCCTCGACGGCAACACCGCTCCGTACATGCTCTATTCGTACGCCCGCATCAAGAGCATGTTCCGCCGCGCTGGCGTGGATGAAGATGCGCTTGACGGCGAGATTGCTATTGGCGAGAAGGCTGAGAATGCGCTCGCCATCAAGCTGTTGCAGTTTCCCGAAGTGGTCGCGGCTGTGGCTCACCAGTGCTATCCGCACGTGCTCTGCAATTATCTCTACGAGTTGGCGGACGCCTTTATGAAGTTCTACGAGCAGTGTCCGGTGCTTCGCGCGGACGAGCCGTTGCGGACGAGTCGGCTGCTGCTGGCGCTGTTGACCGCGCGCATCGTGCGCCAGGGGCTCGACCTGCTCGGCATTGAGACCCTTGAGCGAATGTGAGGCGTGGGCCATGATGGAAGGGCCGGTATTTTTAACTGGTTTTATGGGCGTGGGCAAGACCCGGGTCGGGCGCATTCTGGCGCGGGAGCTAGGGCGCTGCTTTTTGGACACCGACCGGATGATTGAACAGCGCGCCGGCAAGACCATTGCGGAGATTTTCGCCGACGAAGGCGAGGCGCACTTCCGCCAGCTAGAGCGCGACTGCGTCCTCGAGACCTGCCAGCGCCCGGATGCCGTGGTGGCTTTGGGTGGCGGGGCGATCACTCGCGCCGACAACGTCGCGGCCGTGCGTTGTGCTGGCATCTTGGTCTGCCTCAAGGCCGACGTGGATACGATTTTTGCCCGCGTCAGGCACCGCACCAACCGGCCCTTGCTCGCTGGGTTGGATTCGCAGGCGCAGCGCGCCAAAATAGAATCCCTACTCCGCGAGCGCGCTCCTTTTTACGACCAAGCCCACATCGAGCTGTACACCACGCAGGTGCAGACGCCTGAGGACACGGCCGGGAAACTCCGCGACTTACTGGAGAGCTATGCAAAGAATTGACTTAGACATCCCGGGGGCTGCATACCCGATTTTCGTCGGCCACGATATCTTAGGGGAACTAGGGCCGCGCTGCCGCGACTTGGCTTTGGGTCGGCAGGTCGCACTGGTGAGCGACGAGGTTGTGGCTGCGCGCTACCTGCAACCTGCGGCCGCGAGCTTGCGCGCCGCTGGATT
>JAPOYQ010000946.1 GCA_026706505.1 Gemmatimonadota bacterium | reverse complement strand
ACGCGCTCGATCGGCACGGCTTTCTATTGGTGCGCAATGCGCTGCCCGAGGACGTGGTGCTGGCTTGGCGGGAGTGCTTGGTGCGGAAGTACGAGCGGCGGGAATGGGACATTAGCAACGAGGTGGGCAATGTGGCTTTTGACCATCTGCTGGAGCAGGAACCCGAACTGGCGCAGCCCATGGTCGGCCATCCTTCGGTCGCGCCGTATTTGCAGGCCATGCTCGGGCGGCAATGCCAGTTGCGGAGCTTTCGGGCGCACATCAATCCGGGGGCTTATACCCAAGAGTGGCACAAGGATTTTGGCTATTATTGGGACGCGCCCGACGAGGCGCGGCACGCGCTGCGGCCACTCTGTATAAACACCACGTTTTACCTGACGGACAACGCGCCAGAGACCGGGCGCTTGACCTTTATCAACAACTTCTGTCACAATGCGCTGCCGGAAGAAATTCGCCACCTAGGCGGGTACAATTCCGACAACCCCTTTTACCAGTGGTGCGAGCGGCAGGAGCACATCCACCTGCACCCTATGACCGGTGACGCGGTGGTGTTCTTTAGCCACATTCCGCACCAGGGTGCCAAGCTAAAGGAAGATGCCGACGCGCCCATCCGCTGCAACGTGGTGCTGCACTACCAGCAGACGCCGATGTTCCCGGGGATTTCCTTTGTTAGCTCGCCGCTGCCGGCCATTGACGCGCTCGGGTACAACGGGACCTTTCCGTTTGCCGAGGGGCGCTAGGATTTTAACATCATAAGAAAAGGAGAATGCTTATGCGTCACTTTACTCGCACCCCCCATTACAGCGGGCCGGACGACCCAGAAATCGGCCAAGTACGCGGCACCTTGGCCCTTGGAGAAACCGTCATCATCGAGACCACTGGCGGAGCAGACAACGACTTTGAAGCGGCCGGGGAGACCCGCGCCGGTATGATTACTTCTGGGGAGAGCCATCGCCGCTACGCCCGCCCCGGCGGCCCCTTTCTCATCGAAGATATTGGGCCGGACGATTGGGTGGCCATCGAGATCATCGATATCGAGGTCGGCCCCTACGGCTTCTATCGCAACGGCGGTCCCAATTGGGGCAATTGGCGCTGCGTGGCGCCGGTGCGCGACGGGCTGATTCACTTCCCGCCGGATTTTGTCGTGCCGGTGCGGCCCATGATCGGCGTCGTCCAACTCGAATCGTGGGCACCCAACGCCATAGATCACGGCGGCAACATGGATTTCAATGCCATCCAGCCCGGCAGCACCGTCCACATCCGAGCGCAAAAGCCCGGAGGATTACTCTATTTGGGCGATGTCCATGCGCGGATGGGCGACGGCGAGTTGACTGGGGCCGGGGTCGAGATCGACTCGGCCATCACGCTCAAGATGGATCGCTCGCCCGGATTTCCCAACAGCAGTCCCGTAGTCGAGACTACCAGAGTCGTGGAAGATGCTGAGGAATATCTCACCAGCGCGCGCGCGGAAGAGTGGGGCGACGCGCTCAAAGCAGCGTGGCTCGAAATGGTGGCCTTGATTTGCGACCGCTACGACACCACGTACGAATACGCCAACATGATCGTCGGCACTATTGGGGACGCGCGCCCGGGCTTTGCTACCGGCTACATGGGCGGGTACGCGACCTGTCAGATCGCGGTGACCAAGAAGCTGCGGCGCACGGGCGAGCCGTACCGGGCCTAGATCGAGAGGGGAAGCCGCATGGCGACGCCATTGCAAGTAGAGCAATACTGCGAGCAGGGTTACTTCATCGTCGATGACGCGGCCTCCCCGGACATGCTAGCGGCCTTGGAGGCTGGGGCGCGGAGCGCGGTGGAAAAGGTGCGCTCTGGTGCGGTGGTGGCTACGGCTGAGCGGATCAGCACCGGCGGCCCAGGCGTGGAGCCGCGCCACATCTTGGGCTTGATTGCGCCCGAGTTTGGCGAGCCGATCTTTGCCGAATACCTCATGTCCGAGCCGGTGGAGACCTACGTGCGCGCCTTGGTGGGAAGTCCGTTGCGCTTGGGCTGGGTGGGGATGATTGTCCTACACGGCCCGACTGAATACGACACGGGTTGGCACCGCGACTTTGGCCAAGAGGAGCGCGACGGCAGCCGGGAGGTGGAGTTGGAGATTTTGAGCCGCTACCGCAAGAACTTGGTCAAGTGGCACTTGGCCTTGGTGGACGACGCCTGCCTATGGCTGGTGCCGGGCAGCCAGCGTCGCTACCGCACCGAGCAGGAGCGCGAAGTGCTGATCAACAACCGCAAGGGTGACGTGCCCAACGCACGACAAATCGCGCTGCAAAAGGGACAGACCATTTTCTGGAACGGCAATACTATTCACCGGGGTCTCTTGTCCGCTGGCGTGAACGAGCGGCTGACCCTGACGGGTGCGTTAGTCAAGCACGAGGAAGATCTGCGCGAAGATCTCGACGAGCGCTTCCGCTGGCAGTTGGCCGACAATGTGCGGGTCGGGCTGCCCGCGCGGATGCAGAGCTACTACGACCGCTGGCGTCGGGTGCAGGACTTTTAGCGATAAGCGCGTCAGTCGGCGCGGAAGACGCCTTCCTTTTTGACGCGGTCGTGAATTTTGGCGAACTCGGCCGAGCCGTCGTCTTCCCAGATTGAGGAGCGGAAGCCGCGGTCAACGCCCTCCTGATGGCCGGTAATGCTGGTCGGGGAGATGTAGGATGGGCCGTAGTACGTGTGTCCGCCGGGCATCTGCAAGACGCCGACGTGGGTTGGACGCTCGACGAGCGATTGGCTCGCCATCCGTG
>JAPOYQ010000894.1 GCA_026706505.1 Gemmatimonadota bacterium | reverse complement strand
AGGTCCGGTATGGCACCACGTATCTCCTGAGCATCGATTATATCATCAGCGTATTCGTTGCCATCGATTCTGAGGAACTGTACATAAGCACCTGGCAGAAAGTCCTGCGGATTTTTGCCGATCGTGAGTATGCCTAGTACGGTCGCGGTGGGCTGGTCGGCGGCGACGATCATCTTTGTCGCTGCTAGTTGCTCATTCAGGCTGCGGTCGTTTGCTGCTAGTACCTCATCCGAAAATGCTGAGGTTAAGTACTCGTTCTCAAACTGGGTTAGATTGAGATCGGACAAGCTGGCGGTCGGAATCGGCTGAAGGTCGAAAGGGCGGTCACCGTATCGCCGCTTTTCGTTGAGAGTCCTTTCGTCCTGAGCTGTGGCGATGCCACGGCGAGGGCCGGTACGGATATGGATAGCACCCTTAAAGCGAACCGGAGGCGAGTTGGAGGGTTGCACTGTGATCACCGCAACTTCCTTGCCTTGCAGCCTGTGCCTCTCCACCGTCAGCGAGGGCGGAGGTACAATATTGCCATCGGTTTTCATATCGGCCAACTGACGAAGCAACTGATCTGTAACCGATAGAGTGCCTATCATTCCATTGTCCTTCACTCCGACGAAGACGAGACCGGGTTCTTCGTGTCCAGCCAAATCATTGGCAAAAGCGCAGATAGTTTCCCTGATTCTAGTGGCGTTGCCGCCAGACAAAGACTCCTTGAACTCAACGCGGTCGGTTTCGCCAGCTGCGATGATTTTCAGCAGTTCTTTTTCTGTAAAATCTGGCATTGCGATTGCTCCGCTGAGGCGAACAGGCTTTCAATTACTTAGTGATTGTCTAGCACCTAAGCAACCCGAAGCCAAGTCCCCCCGTCAAAAGCGCAGCAATTTCCCCTCGCCAAAGACGAGCAGATCGGCCAAGATCGCGGCAAAGTAGATCAGGCTGACCGTGCTGTTGACCGTCATAAAGGCCGTGCTCATGCGGGACAGATCGTCGGCCCGTACCAGCCGGTGCTCGTACACCAGCAATCCAGCTACCACTACTACTCCCAACCAGTACAAAAAACTCAAGCCAGCCATACGTCCCACAATAATCAGCAGCACCACGAACAACAGGTGCAAAACGCGGGCAATGTGCAGAGCGCGAGCAATGCCAAAGCGGACCGGGATGGAATGGAGTCCGGCCCGCACATCAAAGGCGTGATCTTGGCAGGCGTAGATAATGTCAAAACCAGCCACCCAAACCAGCACCCCTAGGCAGAGCAGTAGCGGTATGAGATCAAAGCCGCCAGTGACCGCAATCCAAGCACCCAGCGGTGCCCCACCCAAACTCAGCCCCAAAACCAAGTGGGAGGCCCAAGTGAAGCGCTTGGTCAGCGAGTAGAACAAGAGCACGGCCAAAACCAGCGGCGACAGATAAAAGCACAAAGGATTGAGTTGGTAAGCCGCCAAGACCAAGGCCAAGGCGGACAGAACCACAAACACCCCCACGGCTTGCGGCGAGACCACACCTTGCGGCAATTCGCGGTTTTGAGTGCGAGGATTGGCCGCGTCGAGGTGGCGATCAACGAGGCGATTAAAACCCATCGCCGCGCTGCGCGCCCCCACCATCGCCAGCGCAATCCAGCCGATCTGAGCGGGGGTAATGCCCGTGTAAGTCGCAGCCAGCAAGGCACCGCTAAAGGCAAAGGGCAAAGCAAAGACGCTGTGGGAAAATTTGATCATGCGGCCGTACACCGCAATGGCCTGCAAGGGAGCCATCTCGACCTTTCTCGAAGGGCGGCCTAGGTCAGACCGCTGGATAAAAGCGCAGCGAAGGGACCGCGTCAATCAGGCCGTGGCGGTGAGCCAGTTGGTAGAACAACTGCAAACCAGCTTGAGCGGCCTCGTCCAAATCAAAGCGGATGTGGCAGGTCAGGTAGCGCTCGTAGAACTCGGGCGAACCGCCGCATTCTCGGCTGTGCGCGGCGGCGATGGACGGCACTTGACATACCCCCTGATCTTTGGCCCGCTGCAATTGTTGGACATGGGCGGGTGTGAGCGCCTGCTGATGGCCGGCCCAAAAGGCAAACACAAAAGGCAAATCGGTCATGGCCGTCCATTCCCGACCCAAGTCCAAGCTCTCCACGTCCCCATCCAAGTGCGGGAAGACCTGATCGCCGATGAGCAGGGCCGCGTCGGCGCACTCTAACATGGCCTCCAGATCGGGCGGAGCTTCGATCAATTGCGGATCGAGAGCGAATTTTTCGCGCAGGAGAATGGACAACAAAGCCACTGAAGTGCGAGAACTGGTATCCAAGGCTATGCGCTCGACCTGCGGCAATGGACGGCGGCAAAAGAGGCGCACCGTCAGCACCTGACCCTGCGAACCAATGGCTATATCGGGGACAATCCAATAGGGACGGGCACTGCGGGCGTATTCGATCGCGGGAATGATTCCCACGTCGATAGTGCCATCTGCCAACTCCCTCGCGCAGCGCGAAGGCACCGAATAACTCAGTACAAAAGGTGCGGGATCGCGTTCGAGGGCAACGACGAGGGGCCGCGTGTTGAGGTACGGGACCGCGCCCAAGCGCGGCTTCATAAATTGGCAGCCTCTTGCAAAGCGTCGATCCGACAAGGTGAGGCCACCAACTCGTAACGAGTGTTGCGCCGTCGCGGTACAAAGCCAGCGTCGCGGATTAGCCGCTCCATGGCATCCAAGCCCATCTCGTTAGTATGGCTAGTGCCAGCGGCACTGACGACGTTTTCTTCGAGCATGGTGCTGCCGAA
>JAPOYQ010000148.1 GCA_026706505.1 Gemmatimonadota bacterium | reverse complement strand
AACCTGCGAAGGCGCTTCCGAACTGGTGCGCGGCCGGGAAGCGGTTTTCCTCACCACGCTCGAGCCCCAGATCGAAGTGCTCGACCCCGCCCAGACCACGTTGGTCGCCGATCGGTCGGCGCAGTTCGCCGACAGCCTGCTCTACATGGAAAGCCAACTGCGCCAAGCCGTGCCCAACGACGGCGGCATACACGTTGGCCACACCGCGGCCATGGATGTGGTGCCGTACCAGCTTGAGCCCGCCCGCCTCGCTCTCGGACGCCCTCGCCAACGCATTTTGATCGCCGACGCTGTGGGGCTCGGCAAGACTCTGGAAGCGGGCATCCTAGTGAGCGAACTCATCGCCCGGGGGCGCGGGCGGCGGATTCTGGTGCTGGTGGTCAAGAGCATGCTGGCGCAGTTCCAGAAGGAATTCTGGAGTCGCTTCACCATCCCGCTCACGCGGCTCGATTCAGTTGGCATCCAGCGTGTGCGCAGCCGCATCCCCACCAACCACAATCCCTTCTACTACTACGACAAGTCAATCATCTCCATCGACACGCTCAAGCAGGACGCTGAGTACCGCACCTACCTCGAACAGACGCGTTGGGACATCATCGTCATCGACGAAGCCCACAACGTGGCCGACCGCGGCACGTCTTCATTGCGCAGCCGCCTCGCTAAGCGCCTCTCGAAATGCTCCGACACCCTCATCATGCTCTCGGCAACGCCCCACGATGGCCGGGCGCGGAGCTTTGCGAGCCTGGTCAACATGCTGGACGCAACGGCCATCGCGCATGAAATCGTCCGTACGAAGGAGGACTTCCGTCCCGGTCTTGTCATCCGCCGCTTCAAGAAGGACGTGCAGGCGCAAGAGCGCACAGCATTCAGGGACCGGGAAGTACATGCCCAGAGATTCGATGCGTCGGCCACCGAAGAGGCAGCCTACGAAGCGCTATTGGCGGTTCCAACGGCAGGCGAAAGAACCACCCGGAACCGCGACCTCTTTCACGTCACGTTGGAGAAGGCGCTCTTTTCCAGCCCAGCGGCCTGCTTGGAGACCTTGGATGAACGGCTCAAGCGACGCCAACAGGAAATCGGCGATGAAGATACCCCAAATGCTGTTGCAGCGGAGATGGACGCGTTGCAAAGGCTTCGCGGCGCCTTGGAGAAAATCGCGCCGGCAGACTACGCCAAGTATCAAGCCCTGCTTGCCGCCATTCGCGACAGCCAGCCTTTCAACTGGACGCCAGACACCGCCGAAGACCGCCTCGTCATCTTCACCGAACGCATCGCCACGCTGAACTGGCTGCGCACGCGCCTCGCCGAGGACCTGGCCCTCAAGCGGGACCAGATCGACATCCTGCACGGGGGCTTAAGCGACATCGAACAGCAGCGGGTGGTGGAGGACTTCGGCAACGCCGTGCGTCCGGTGCGCCTGCTCCTTTGCTCGGACGTCGCCGCCGAGGGCATCAACCTGCACTACCAATGCCACCGCCTCATCCACTTCGACATGCCCTGGTCGCTAATGGTCTTCCAGCAGCGCAACGGCCGGGTGGACCGCTACGGCCAATCCACCACGCCGCAAATCGTCTATCTCGTCACCCAGAGCGCCAACCCCACCATCCGAGGCGACACCCGCATTCTGGAGGTGCTGATGGAAAAGGACGAGCAGGCGTACAAGAACATCGGCGACCCGTCCGTGTTCATGGATGTCTATGACACCGCCAAAGAGGAGGAGATCACTACAACCGCTATCGCCGATGGCGAATTCGCCGACGCCTTCGACCGCCGCCTGCAGCCCAAGTCCAACGAAGGCGACGACCTTCTAGCCCTGTTCCTGCAGGGAGGCGGGGATGCGACGGAGCCAGAGACACCCGCGACGCCGCCGCCACCGATGTCACTGTTCACGAGCGACCTGCACTACTGCGAAGCGGCATTGCACCGGCTACGCACGCAACGCGAACAAGCCCTAGGCGGTGAAGTGCCATACCCGGGCGCCCGGTTGCGCTTCGCAGCGGACAGGGATGCGGAAACCCTCACCTTGGACGCCCCGGAAGACCTTGTGGCCCGATACAGCCACCTGCCACCGGAGGTGCTGCCCGAAAGCCGACGCTTGGTGCTCACAACCAGCCGCTCCCGCATGGCGGAGGCCATCGCCGAGAGCCGCCGGGCAGAGGCAAATTGGCCGCGGCTGCACTACCTATGGCGCCTAAGTCCGGTTGTCGAGTGGCTGAACGACCGTATGCTCACCGCATTCGGCCGCTTTGAAGCCCCGGTCCTAAGCGGTCTTCCAGGCCTCGGAGCGGACGAATGCGTGTTCGTTCTCTCCGGCTTAGTGCCCAACCTCAAGGGCCATCCGCTGATGTACGAGTGGGGGGCGCTGTCCTTCGTGGACGGGACCTTCTCCCAAACCCTGACTTTCGAGGCCACCATGGAGCGCACCGGCCTCGGTCGGCGAGAGATCCCAAACCGCGAGCAGCCGCCCGATTTGGACCACCTCAACGCCCTGCTCCCCGAAGCCGTCGAACGTGCCCGACAGCACTTCCTGCAACGGCGCAAAGCCTTTGAGGACGTCATCAACGCCCAGCTCGATGAGGAAGTCGCCGCCTTGGATGCCTTCAAGGAACGACGACTTCAGCAACTCGAATTGGACATTGCCCAACCCGTTCAGGCAAACCCGCTCAAGCGACAGTATCGCAGCCAGGCTAGCGCCGAAGTGGAAGAGGTGTGCGACGAGTACCTCACTTGGATCCAAGACACCATGACCACGGAGCCATCGCCTTGGGTAAAGG
>JAPOYQ010000555.1:1684-2780 GCA_026706505.1 Gemmatimonadota bacterium | reverse complement strand
GGAAATCTGGAGCGGCAACACTCTCGCCGCTCCGCATTTCAAGAACTCTAGTGGCAGCCTCAAGACTTTCGAATTCGCCGTGGCCAATCCGCCCTTCTCAACCAAGGCGTGGTCGAACGGACTGAATCCAGAACATGACCTGTACGGCAGGTTCGCGTACGGCGTGCCACCGGCGAAAAACGGCGACTACGCCTACCTGCTGCACCTTGTCACGTCGCTCAAGAGCCGGGGCAAGGGCGCCATCATCATGCCCCATGGCGTGTTGTTCCGCGGCAACCGCGAGGCCGACATCCGCCGCAACCTCGTCCAGCGTGGCCTCATCAAGGGCATCATCGGGCTGCCTGCCAATCTTTTCTACGGCACCGGCATCCCAGCGTGTATCGTGGTCATCGACAAGGAGGGTGCCGCCACCCGCGAGGCCATCTTCATGGTTGACGCGAGCCGCGGCTTCATCAAGGACGGCAACAAGAACCGCTTGCGTGAGCAGGACATCCACCGCGTGGTGGACGTGTTCACCCGGCAGGCCGAGACTCCCCGCTATTCGCGCTTAGTACCGCTGGCTGAGATCGCCGACCCCGCAAACAACTACAACCTCAATCTGCCGCGCTACATCGATTCTAGCGAACCGGAAGACCTGCACGACCTCGAGGCCCACCTGCGCGGTGGTATCCCCAACCGCGACATCGATGCCCTTGGCGAATATTGGGACGTCTTTCCGAGTGTGCGCGACGCGTTGTTCACGGAGAACGGGCGAGCGGGCTACAGCACCGCCCGAATCGCCACGCGGGACGTCAAGGCCGCGATCCTAGATCACCAAGACTTCCAATCCTATGCGCGGCTGGTTGAAAACGTTGCCAGCGAGTGGTGCGAGGCGCACGAGAACCGCCTCTTGGACATCGACGACACAACGGAACCGAAAACCCTTATCGGTACCCTGTCCGAAGACCTCCTAGGCCGATTCTCGGACTTGCCGCTGCTTGACGCCTACGACATCTATCAGTGCCTGATGGACTACTGGAACGAGACCATGCAAGACGATGCTTACCTCGTCGTAGGGGAAGGATGGTTCGACGCAGCCCAACCGCGTGGGATCGTC
>JAPOYQ010000555.1:0-1674 GCA_026706505.1 Gemmatimonadota bacterium | reverse complement strand
GCTGGGCTGCGCCCACCCCCATGGACGACACGCGCGTGGGATCGTCGAGGATCGCAAGCGCAAGCTCAAGGAAGCGCCGGACCTCATCGTGAGGAAGCGGAAGTACAAGCTCGACCTGATCCCTCCCGAGCTGGTCGTCACCCGATACTTTGCAGCCGAGCAGTTCACTGTAGAGACCTTGCAGGAAAAGCGGGATATTGCAGCCCGCGATCTTGAGGAGTTCATTGAGGAACACATCGGCGAAGAAGGCTTGCTTGAGGGCACGGTCAACGACAAAGGCAAGCTCACCAAGGCTAACGTATCAGCAAGGCTGAAATCCATTGAGGCCGAGCCCGGCAGCAGCGATGAACGGCAAACGCTTGAGCGCGGCCTGGCCCTTGTCGAGGCGGAGTCCACGGCCTCAGGGGTGGCTAAGAAGGCCCAAGCCGACTTGGATGCCCAAGTGTTCGCCCGCTACGCGGCGCTCAGCGAAAGCGAGATCAAGAGCCTCGTCGTCGTGGACAAGTGGCTCGTGAGCATCCGCAACGTCATCGACGCTGAAGTGCAACGCCTGATCCAACGTCTCGGAACGCGCGTACAGGAGATCGAGGAGCGCTACGCCCGACCGCTACCGGAACTGGAGCGGGATGTGGAGGCATACAGCGCCAAAGTCAATTCACACCTCGCCCGCATGGGGATTACGCAATGAACGCCGAGTTTGATTTTGAGCAGCTCGTCGAGCTTTGCGAGCGAACCCACGAAGAATCACGGCGGTCAGCGGCGCGCGCCATCGACCGCTCACTCGTTGCGCGAAACTGGTTGTTCGGCCGCTACATCGTCGAGTATGAACAGCGGGGCGCGGATCGGGCCGAATACGGCAGAGCATTGATCGCCAATTTGGCTAACCAATTGAATCTCCGAGGAATCAAGGGTTGCTCGCGTACAAGTTTGTGGACCCTCTGCGAGTTTTACCGTGCGTACCCCAATATTCCTCAGACACTGTCTGAGGAATTGGCGAAGCGCTTCACTCTCGGCTGGTCCCACTACGTCGCCCTGCTCTCCATCGACGACGCCGAGGCCCGCAAGTTCTACGAAATCGAGGCCGCCGAAAACGGCTGGAGCGTCCGCGAACTCAGACGCCAAGTTGATTCCTCCCTCTACCAGCGGCTCGCGCTCAGCCGTGACAAGCAAGAGCTCAGAAGGCTGGCCTGCAAGGGCCAGATGGTCGAAAAGCCATCGGACCTGATCAAGAATCCCTACGTGCTGGAATTCGTGGGCCTTGATGAGCGGCCCGCCTACTCCGAAAGCGATATGGAAGCCGCGGTCATCAATCGGCAAGGTATCCCATCAAGACCTCGGGCAGATGCAGATGTACGTGAACTACTTCGACCGCCATGTAAAGACCGAAGGGGAATTGCCAACTGTCGGCATCCTGCTCTGCGACAGCAAGAACGATGCCGTAGTGGAACTCACGCTGCCGAAGGACGCCAACATCTATGCCTCTAGGTGCCAGCTATACCTACCGTCTAAACAAGAACTCGCCGCCCAACTCGAGAGCGTCCGCCGGGAACTCAAAGTGAGCGAAGATTACAACGATGAGTGAAGCCAACCGGGCGAGAATTGATACTGCTGTCTCAGCACGTGCCGTGGTGGCGGGAGACGTGACCGCCGGGTGCAAGCATACCGTAGTGGGAG
>JAPOYQ010000025.1 GCA_026706505.1 Gemmatimonadota bacterium | reverse complement strand
GGTCGCAATGATTGAACTGGCTGAAACGTCGGCACCGGTGCAAGAGGCTCTGAGTCTGAGACACGAATTGCTCAATGTCGGCGACTTGGACATCGGTCGCTATCAAGCGATCTTGATTCAGGACCCAGACAACAAACGCGCTATCCGCGGCTTCTTTAACATGACAGTCATTGACTACGACATCGCAGACAAGAACCGCGATCGGTTCCCAACTGCGGTAGAGGAGTTGATGCGCTATATGCGCGACCATACCCAAATTAATGCCCGAATTGAGGGTACGACCTTGGAATTTTCGGATCCGCGTATCATGGACGCCCCCATGATTTACGTGACGGGCAATGATGCCGTCTTGCAAATCAGCAATACAGAGAAGACCAACTTAGGTGACTATCTCAAGAACGGTGGTTTTCTCTATGCCGAGGAAATTCGCCAAAGTGACGCTGAGAACGGACTTGATGGCAAGGAAGCTGGAGTTTCGGGTACGCCGTTTGATCGCCAGTTCAAGGCCCTGATGAAAGATCCGTTGGTGTTGGGTAGCGACGGCTCCAAGTGGCAGAAAGTGCCCAAGAGCCACGATCTCTACTATAGCTTCTGGGATTTTCCCGATGGTCCGCCTATGGGCGGCGCACCGGCTGGCAATGTGTTCGATTTGGAGATGCTGGAACTGCGCGGTCGGGTTGCGGTGGTCTTCAGCGACCTAAATATTAGCTGGTACTGGGGAGATCCGCTGGCTGATGCACGAGAGCGCGGGTTGCAGTTCGGGGTCAACCTAATCGTCTATGCGTTGACTCAGCCGGGCGGCATCGCCAACGTGACCCAGTTTACTCAATAAGCACCCTTCAAGCGGCAAGCAGTTCGGATGCCCTACCGGTAAACCACCGGTAGGGCATCCTTGTTTCGATCATTCCCTTCCGTTCACGCCGATCCTCTTATCTGATCCCAGACATCGAAGTATGTCGGAAAAGTTTTGCCGACGCATCCTGGGTCGTTGATGCGGATTCCGGGCACTCGCAATCCGACTAGAGCAAAACTCATAGCTACTCGGTGATCCTTATAGGTATCGATGCTGCTGCTTTTGGGTTTGGAAGGCGCGATAGTAACGCCATCTCTGTGCTCTTCTACCGCCACTCCGAGTCGACGCAGTTGGGCGACCATAGCGGCAATCCGGTCGGTCTCCTGCCAGCGCGTGTGCTCGATGTTGCGGAGCCGCACAGGATTCTTGGCAAAGGGAGCGATCGCAGCTAGCGTCAGCGAGGTATCTGATATGGCCTTCATATCGATGTCTATACCTCTGAGTTGATCCGGCCCGATCACCTCAACTCCGCTGGCGTAACGGTTGACTGTGCATCCCATTTTCTCGAGCACATTGACGAAGTGGATATCACCTTGGGCTGAGTCGGCGGCAATGTCGGCTACGCGTACCCGACCACCGGTGAGCGCAGCGGCAGCAAAGAAGTACGAGGCGTTGGAAGCATCCGGCTCAATGGCGTAGATACGAGGCGTATAGCATTGGCTGCCAGCGACGCGAAAGCGCTGATATTCGTCGTGCTCGACCTCGATTCCAAATGCCTGCATTACCGCCATAGTGATGTCAATATATTCGGTCTTGAACTCGCTGACCATTTCGATTTCCAAGCCGTTGTCGGCGTAGGGAGCGACGAGCAGCAGCGAAGTGAGAAACTGGCTACTCTTGCTGGCGTCGAGCCGGGTTTTTCCTCCTCTGAACCCCTTGGCCTGTACCTCTATGGGTAGGCATCCGTTGGCAAAGCGCGAACGAGCGTCGATCCCGAGTTGGCCGAGTGCGTCGAGCAGATCGGCCATCGGTCGGCTCTGGCGCATGGGTGCGTCGCCGTCGATGATGAAGGTACCATTGCCGAGCGCGACATAGCTTGTGATCGACCGAGAAGTAGTGCCCGAATTGCCGATGTACAGCTCGGCACCATCGACGGGGATCCGTCCCCCATTACCTGCGACCACAAAGCTGGCCGCCTTTGGATCGGCCTCTATAGAGACGCCGAGTTTGCGCAGCGCCTGGACCATGTAGTCGGTGTCGTCGCTAAAGAGTGCGCCTATAAGGTGTGATTCTCCGTTGGCTAATGCCGCGATCAGCAGCGCCCGGTTGGTGTAACTTTTGGACCCGGGAACGGAGACTTCGGCGTCGAGAGGTTTTTGCAGAGGTTGTATTTCGAGCGAATCAGCGTTCATGTTTAGTTAAACGTTGGGTGGCATGATGCGAGCGGCACGAGGCTATGCATAATCTGGTATCTCGCGGTGGTCTGAGCAATGCCTGCTTGGGAGGTCTTAGGCTGGAGGGCGCTGGTGTTTTCTTCTACATTTATCCACGAAAGGAATGCGTCAATGCCATCAGTCAAGAAGCCGGACGAGATCAGAAATTTACTTGAAGGTCCAGTCAACTCCATCCCCACTACATTTTTGCCCAACGGCCAACTAGATTGGGAGGGCATCGGTCGCATAATCGACGTGGGCATTGCCAGCGGCAGTAGGATCAGCTTGCTGACCTACGGGGACAGCCAGTTCGAGTTCCTCAGCGACGAAGAGGTTGCTCAGCTCACCCGCTTTTTGGTCGACCGGGTCGCCGGACGGGCGTTGACGGTGGCGGCTACTCGGCGCTGGCCAGACGATCGGGCGGTCCAATTCGCCGAGTATTGCCGCAGCTGGGGAGCCGACGTACTGATGGTGCTGCCACCGGAACAAGCCCAGCCACAAGGCAAAATCATCCAATACCGCAAAGTAGCCCAAGCAATGCCCCTGATGTTGGTG
>JAPOYQ010000373.1 GCA_026706505.1 Gemmatimonadota bacterium | reverse complement strand
ATTCTTCGTCTGCTTGAGCAAAAGTAGAAACTGAAGTACACTGCTCTTGCCTGAGCTATTCGTGCCAAAAAGGCCAGTGATCTTCCCTAAAGATATTTGTAACTCGCGCCATGCCTTGAAGTTAGTGATATTAAGAAATTCCAACATTGCTTGCCTTCCTTGGAGCATGGTCGCTACCTCGACGCTTCTCATGAGGTTTCGTTCCGAAACCGTGCCGACTGACCATCTCCTTTCGGTGAAATAGCTGGATTCACTTGGAGACAGCCTTAAGGGTCTCTTTCATGGTTCCACCATAGTTTTGGTCGCGTGGTGCAAGATAAAATACAAGGTTCAGCAAACCTCGCCAGCATATCGTATATTTTTATTTTATGCCAAGCAAGACTTTGGCCTATCTAGTCAGTCGTTTTCGACTTGGTTTAAGCAATTGCCCATCGTGCCGACGCTGGGTTTCAACTTTTCGTTTTGAGGAGGAAATCGTGCGCTACGTTTTTATCATCCTATGCCTAATAGCCTGCGCTGCCGAGCGCCAGCCGGGTGAGCTCTTCGGCTCGGTAGAGGAAGGCAGCGCGTTGGTGATGGACGGGATTCTGCTAGTTGATCAGACCCTGCCCGAATTGTTCGTGCGGCGCACCTTGCCTCCCGGCCAATTCTACAGTCTGGATGCGGCGGGGGTACTTGATGCCCAAGTGCGCGTCTTCCAGGGAGACCAGGTCTTCGAGTACGCATCCGATCCGGCTACGCCCGGCCGCTATTTGCCACCAGCAGAGTCCCCTCAAGTGAAACCCCTGACCGAGTACCGGCTAGAAGTAGAAGTCGAGGGAAAGACGATCCGGGCGAGCACCACCACGCCCGAGCGACTGCAGGTGCTCCAAGCGGTTTTATTGGACGAAGACACCGAGGAAATCATGCGGACTCTCAAATCATTTGCCGAAGTGGGGGACGAGGTGTACACGGCACCGGAAAATCAGCTTACTCATCTGGAGGGCATAATCGAACTCCACTTGGAAAAGGCGGGGGAAGCCTACCAAGCGGCGCTCTTCACCCTGGAAGAGGACGCGCAATTGCTCTACGAGGATTTCCCAGATATATACGACCGAACCCCGGAAGACTTGCGAGCCAACCAATCGCCGCCCTTCGCCGCCAGCGACGGAATCGTGCGCTGGCCGTGGTTCGCCGTGGTTTATACTGGGCGTTCTCTAATAAAGGTGTACGCAGTCGATCACAACTGGTTCGAGTACGCCCGCTCTAGCCCCGACCAGCAGGAACAGGGCGGCTTTGGGGGGCTGGCCGGCGACAATTTCGAGCGACCGTTCTTTCAGGTAGAGGGAGGCATCGGGCTATTTGTGTCGGCGTCAGTGGATTCGGTGGGATTTGTCGTCCTGCCGCGACCGTAGCGCACTTCCGGTTTTTGCTCGACGATGCAGTACGAGCCAGTTTGCCCGCAGCTATGCACGAGTACTACGACCGTTGTAAATCCCTCCAACGCGCCTGAAATTTATTCTTCGCCCTGCGGCCTCCTGCCCGCCAGATCCCGATCCATCAAAAAGAGGCCGTCGCGGCTTTCGATAATCAGCTCCATGTCGCTGACGATATTGCGGACGATGGCTTCCTCCTCCACCTGCTCGTTGACGAACCACTGCATAAAGGTATGCGTGGCGTGGTCGCCCTCGGCGAGGGCCTCATTTACTACCTCGTAGATTCGCTTGCTCAAAGCCCGCTCGCCTTCTAGGGCGAACTTGAAGGCGTCCAGCGGCGAGTCCCACTCGATGTGTGGCTCAGCTATGGCCTGCAGGCGCACGCGGCCGTCGCGGTCGTTGATGAAGGCATAGACCCTTTCCGCGTGCATCAACTCCTCTTGGTATTGGATCTTCATCCAGTGGGCAAAACCATTGAGCTCAAGGTCCTCGAAATAAGCCGCTAACGACAGGTACGTATAGGCTGAGGAAAACTCGTAATTGAGTTGATCGTTGAGTGCCTGTTGCAATTTTTCGTTAAGCATTTTCTCCTCCTTGATTATTGAATTGCGGCCACAAGCGACCGCAATTCTGCGGTCGGACGGCCACTGTGGCCGGACTGCTCAGTCGCCTGTTTGAGTACTCGGCTGCGCTCGTACAACTCGGCTAAGTCCATCTCTCTGAGAAACACCAAGCCCCGCGTAGCGCGAATCAAGGGGCTGGGGTGCTCTTGAAACCACTCGCGGCCGAGACACGTTTTGATTTTTTGATACTGCTCCACCTGCACCCGGCGCGCCAGCTCCGAGAACGGGCCGTCGTGTTCGTAGCTGGGGAACGAAGCGTCGCGCTGAGAGATAAAATTGCTCATAAACGCGCTCTGCATCACCGAGAGCATGTTGAGCGAGACCGGCACGAAAATGTTGGCCTCACTCGGATCGAAGCGGTACCACACATTGCGATAACCCCAAACCTTGATGGGCGCGTCTTTGCGCTGCTGCTCGTAGCGGCGCAGAGCCTCGGTGACGGCCTGCAACACCTTGTAGTGCGTGTCCGGGCCGCTGGCCTCCGGGTCCAGCGCCACGCTGACCACATCGGGGGCGACTTCTTCAAGGAGCGCGAGCACGGGCAGCACATCGCCTTCTACCGTCGGATCCTTGGTGAAGAGGTCGCCCGTGTAAAACCCGAGGCGCAAGTGCTTGACGCTGGTGCAGTCCCACCCGAGATAACCCCACGTGCATTCAGCCTCCCACTCTCGGCACAAGCCCTTGAGGGTCTGGACTTGAGGCGCGTCCTTTTGGCCGGGATAGCGGCTGGCAAAATAAGCATCTAGCTCGGCCAGCAGTGCCTCAATGCCCTCTCGGTCCTCGACGCCATACAGCGCGACGAGGTTCCGCAAAAAGCGCCGCGCCATCCCTTCGTCGCACATCCGCTCATCATCGGCCGCTACACCGTCGAGATACAGCCAGACATCGCGGTTGCGGCCGTGCTCGTAGCTCGGCGCAAAGTAGCCTTCGGCCAGCAGCGCAGCGCACTCGTCGCTAGGCAGGAAGCGCCGCAGCCGCTCAATGTGGTCCTCGATAAAGCGATTAGTCACCGCAGTGAAGCCGCCGGTGAAGCAGACGAAGTAATGCACATTGGTGGCGTCGCGCACGTGGCGGACGATATAGGGCAGATAGCCCAGCATCAAGTCGTCGTGGTGCGGCTCGGTGTGGAGGAAACGCGTGGCGGCAAGGGTCTGGCAACCCCGCTCAATTTTGCCGATCAAGCGGTCGCGCACCATGCGCGTCAAGGTCTCGACCGATTCGGCGCGGCGCTGTAAAAGCACCGCACCTAGCTCGTCTTGCACCAACTCTTCCTCGGTCAAATCGACGACCTTCTTGCCCAACTTGTCGGCCAGTTCGACGACGATCTTTTCCACCGCTTCGTCGTCAATGGCCTCCCGCTGCTGCAAAAGCACTCGCTGCCGCACCCGCAGCAACTTGGCCGCGCCGCGCGTGATGTAAAACCGCGCGCTTGGCAGGCGGTGCAGGACCGAAGCTGGATAGCGCACGTCAGCCGCTTCCTCGATGGCCGCAGCGACAATCCCCGCCTTGGCCTCGCCCGCAGCGATAATCACAGCGCAGGCATCAAAACGGGCGGCGATGGTGCCGAGGCCGATAGTAATAACCAACCGCTTGCGCGCCACCTCCATGCCGCCCAAGTCGGCGGCCGCGGCCGCTTGCGTCTCGTAGTTGACCTCGGTCAGCCGCGTCGTCGAGAAGTGGTCTGAGCCGCGCACGTTGAAGCCAATATGCCCGTCCGGGCCAATGCCGCCTAAAAAGAAGCCAATGCCGCCAAGGGCGCGGATCCGCTCCTCGTATTCCAAGCACCACTGATCGATCCTTTGCAGCGCGTCTTGCTGCACTTGCTCCAACAGGGTGCGCGCGGGCCGGTGGCGCAGCGACAAGTCAACCGCGCCATCGGGCCACACCTCGGCGAGACTCTGGCCGGTCCGCAAGCCAATCTCCGCACAATTGATCAGCAGCGCTTTGGCCGGATCGAGCCCAAAGCCGTCGATGTAGAAGCGATTCACATAGCTGTAGAAGCTGTTGTCCTGCTGGGGATCTATTGGATAGAACTCGTCGATCTGCACGAAGTGCAAGCCGCGCAGGTCCGGTTTGTGCGCCGGATCGACACCGGCCTCTGTAAGCGTGCTCTGGACTTCGGCTTCGTCCCAATGCTGCACCATCCGCTGGACCCAGCGGATGAAGTACTGCGGAGTCTTGCCCGTCGGCAGCGAGATCACGCCCTCGGGATGCTCCTGCACCCATTCGATGAAGCGCATCGCCGCGAGCTTGCCCAGCCCTGGGAAGTTGTCCACCACAATGGTTTTGATCTTTTCAGTCGGCGGATAGAGGGCGTCGAAGGGAGAAGCGGCTACGGCGCGGCGCTCGACGGTAGTGAGGTCTTCGGTGTGTGCCATTTTGGGGAGAGAGGAGAGGGGAGTGGGAGAGTACAGGGTCTAAAGTACTACCACAATACAACAAAGAGTAGGGTACTCGCCACTACTAAATAAACTCCGATCCACAGCCCAGGGCGCAAGTACCACTTAGGACCATCCTCGCCGACCGCAAAGGGGTACTCCGGTCGAATCGGGGCTTCCACTAGCGTCTTTTGCAGCCAAGTGCCCTCTAAGGCGGCGAGCCGCTGGCCCATGTGCTGCCGCAGGGAAGCGGGGTCTTCGCGGCGGGCGTACACTAGGCCGCGCAATTCTTCGTCGCGCACCGCGCCGCGCCGCCAGTCGATCACCTTTGAGGCGATGAGCATACTCAGCGCGGGCAGCACCAAGTTCCACAGGTAGGTCCACCAAGTATTCTGATACCACACCGGCAGCGCCCATTCGTTGAAATCAGCCAAAATCGCCGACATCCCATAGCCCAACCCCACCAGCAAACCGACGATCCCCGTTTGGCGATGCACCCTTGTGAAAACGCCCATCAACATCACCGTCATCAGCGGCACGGCAATGGCCCCGGCCAGCCGCAGGTAGAACAGCAACATGCCCTTCTCGCCCAAAAAGGGCACGTACACAAAGCCCAGCGCCAGAATGATCGGCACCGATATCCGGCCAACCTTGGTGTAGTGCGCGTCCGTGCCGTTTTTGACGATGAAGCGCGCATACACGTCGCGCACAAAAAGCGAGGAAATGCCAATGCCAATCGAATCAAAGGTCGAATACCCAGCCGCCACCAAGCCAGCGACCACCAAGCCGACCAATCCCGCCGGTAGGTACGCCTCGATCATCAGCGGATAGGCCCGGTCAACGACCTCCAAACCGGGGAATTGCGCCCGCGCCATCGGCCCCAAACTGACATTGAAAAACAGGCAAATCGCCGTGGCGATGCTGGCCACCAACACCGCCATCTTGAAATCCCACTCCGAGCGCGCCCCCAAGAAGCGAATGGCCTCGTACTGGTTGATGATCGCATACGTAGTCAACACCACCAAGAAACCGAATATCACCACCAATGCGGGTACGCCATCAGGCGAATAGCCTCCTACCTTCAGCAGCGCATCCGCCAGCCCTTCCTCGGCCGCCTCCAACCGCGTCGCTACTCCCTCCCAACCGCCTAGGCCCGAATACGCGAATCCCCACAGGACGAACGAAGCCACGATCATCGTCGTACTTTGCAGGGCATCGGTCAGGACGCCGGCCCGCAGACCGCCGCGCACGATGTAGAGCACCGAACTGATCGCCACGCCCACCACCACAAACCAACACGTCGTCGCCTCGATGTCGGCGACGATGTGCAGCACCAAGTACATGGAAAAGAAAATGTTGCCCAGCACGTTGGTCCGCGACTGGACATTGATCAAAACCGCCAGCAGCCGCACGGACGGCCCGAAGCGGAACTCCAGCCACTCGGCGTTAGTAAAAACCCCCGAGCGGTACATCGGCACGATGACGAAGAAGCTGAGCACGGTCCAGCCCACGGCAATGCCCAGCCACCACTGCGCCAACTGCGACAGCCCGAGGTTGTAGGACCCGCCGACAATGCCGACGTAATCACCGCTATCAACGGCCGTGCCAAACGCCGACAGCCCGATCACCCACCAGGGCATGGACTTAGCCGCGAGGTACCAATCGAAGCTCTCGCCCTTGTTGCGGAAGGCAATCAGGCTATAGGCGACGATGCCGCCGTTGAGCACTACCACGACGGCCCAGTCTAAGGCGGTCATCGCATCACGGGGCTGGTAGGTGGTACCCGTCCTTGCCGACTGTTATCTTCGCCAAGATGCCTGGGTTTTCCGGCGGCGCGCCCCCTCCGTAGGTGACGTAGAGCGTCTTGCTTTCTTCGTCGCGGCCAAACGCCACATTGGTCGGAACCACGGGCGTGGGGATATAGGCCAGTTCCTCACCACTGGGCGCATACACCACAATGCCCGGGCGCGTCACGTCGCGCACCGCTACGTACAGGTTGCCCTCGACATCGACGACTAGGCCGTCCGGCCCGTCTTCGGGATAGTAATCGACTAGCACTTCGCGGAATGTGGCCGTGCCATCGGGATGCAGGTCGTACGCCAACAGCGCCATCCGGCCCTTGTGTGCGGGCATGTCCAGCAATTGGAATATCCCCGTATTGCCGTTGTCGTTACTCACCACGTAGAGCGACTGCTGGTCCGGGGACACGCAGACGCCGTTGGGCTTGCCCGCGTCGGCGATGATCCGCTCGATGGTGCCGTCCGGGTCAATCCGGTACACCGCCATCACCGGCTGGTCAATCGGCTCGTGCCCCAAGTAGCGCGGGTCGCTGAAGTAGATGCGGCCCTTTTCGTCGATGGAAATGTCGTTGGGGGCGTTAAAGGGGCGGCCCTCGTACAGCCCGGCAATGATCTCGGCCTTGCCGGTCGCAAGGTCCGTGCGCGTCACGCGCTGCCCCCCAAAATCCGCTCCTTCAGCGGCGATCAGCCGGCCCATAGCATCGAACTTGAGGCCGTTGGACATGCCGCTGGGCGAGCGGAAGACCGCGGTCTGGCCGGTCTCGGGATCGTAGCGCCAGATGTGCCCGGCCTGCATCCCCGATTCCATGGAAAAGGTAATGTCGCTGAAGTAAACCGAGCCATCGAAGGCCACGGCCGGCCCCTCGGAAAAGAACGCGCCATCAAAGAGCACTTCGAGCTTGGCACCTGGGGGTATAATCGACGGATCGCCCGTCGGCTCTTGGGCGAAGGCCGTGCTGGCGACCAAGGCCAGCGCGATTGTGGCGAGACGTTGCATCATGGTATCTCTCCTTGGATTATGTGAGAGTAGGGGGCGGTTTGCAAACCGCCCCCTACACCTACCGATTCGGCGCAGATGCGTAACATCAGTTGGTCAAGAAAACACCGCATTGTACAGCCGCCGGACGCCTTGGCAATGCCCCTCTAAGACGGCCTCTAGCGGCTCGTCCAATTCCATCAGTTCGGTTAGGATTTGGCGGGCCTCCTCCTCTTCGGGCACCGCGTACACGGGCTGGGCCTCCTGAATTTGCAGCAAGTTTTCTAGCTGCCGCAAAAAGCGGTAGGCCTCCTTTAGGGTCTGGGCGTCCACCGGCGCGAGCAGTCCGGCCCGGCGCAGGAGCTCAATCGTCGTCAGGGTATTGTGGGAGCGAATCTGGGGATGGGTATGGCCGTTGAGTAGCTGCAAGCACTGGACGATGAATTCGATGTCGCGGATGCCCCCAGGCTGTAGCTTGATATTGTTGTCGCCGGCCCTACTCGCTATTTCGGCTTCGATACGTTGCTTGACGCGGGCAATCTCTTGGCGCGGGTCGTCCGCGAAATGGCCCGGAAAGACAAAAGGGACCAGCATTTGGCGAAAGCGCTGCCACACTTGGGTTGAACCAGCGGCGCGGCGGGCCTTAATCAGCATCTGGCGCTCCCACAACTCGCCCCGCTCCCCGTAATAACTCAAGTAGCTGGCCAAGGGTCTAACTAAGGCTCCATCAATTCCGTCGGGCCGCAGCCGCATGTCAACGCGATAAAAAAATCCCTCCCCGGTCATCGCGGTCAACAACTGGATAAGCCGTTCGCCCAAGCGCCGAAAAAACTGGCCGTTATCTACTGAATAGCCGCCGCGCGGAGCGCGCGTTTCGCCTTCTTCGTCGTAGATGAACAACAAATCGACATCCGAGCTGTAGTTGAGCTCTTGGCCGCCGTACTTGCCCAAGGCCACCACGCAAAATTTGGCCAGCCGGCCGCACTGGTCCTGCGGCCGGCCCCAGCGCGGCAGCAACTCTTCCCAAGCCCACTTTAGGGCCTGATCTACGATCCCGTCGGCCAAGTCGGCCAATTCGCGGCCGACCTGCCGCACATCTTTCATTCCCAGCACTTGGGCCGCGCCCAACCGCAGCAACTCGCGCCGCTGGAATCGGTACAAGTCCGCAAGGGGATCGTCACTATCCGTCTCTTGGATTAGGGCGCGGCGGAGGGCAGACAGGGCCAGCGGCTGGCTCAGGTGGGCCGTCTCAACCAGCAGCCAATAAAGGTGCGCTGGGTCGCGCATCAATGCATCGGTTAAAAAGCCGCTGTAGCTCAAAATCTGCGCCAATTGCTGCCCCAAGATGGGAGTGTCGTTGGTCCGGTGATGCAGCGCCGTAATCCCACCCGCTCTCTGCAAGAACCGCTCCAACCGCTGCAGCGCTTGGTCGGGCTGAACGGATTGGCTCACCGCCGCCAGCAGCGACACTGGGGGATCTAAGGCGTAAACTGGCCCCGCCAAATCGACCAACAGGTCCAGCCGCCGCAGCGCTTGATAGGGCTGGTCAAAGCCCAATTGAGCTAGGGTATGGCACGCTGGCCCGGTCGCTTCTTCATAGACCCGATGGGCTAGACGCAGACTCTCTTGGAACGCAGGCATCAAGAGCCTCCTTTAATACTCACGCCCTAGGCGGCCACGGATCCAAACAGGCTCCGGTCGGCCGCGGCCCAGTCGGTCGCCAGCGGAACGCATCATACGACTGGTATTCCAAATCCAGCCACGGCGTTTCCAGCCGCTTGTACCCCTCGTAGCGCGACGTCAGCGCCGCTTCAAGGATGCCGCTGGTCAGCAGCGTGCGCTCGACCGGATACTGGGCCTCGCCGCTCAGGAACATCTCTTCGACGTTGAGCGACAGATAGCTGAAGTGCGCGTACGCCCCTTCCGGCCCGCCGTGCCCTTGGGCGTGGAACTCGCAGGCTTGCACCTGTCCGTCGACCCGCGCCGCGTACGCCAAGTCGTGGACGTAGCCGTTGAGCATTAGCACGGCCCCCCGCAAGCCATCGCTGTATTCCACCACAAAAAGAGCCGGATTTTGGCAATGTTCCTCCATTGTCCCCTCGGGCTTGTCGACAATGGTCGCGCAGGCAGCCTCTGCTAGTTCTCGCGACCACAACCCCTCGTCAGCGGCCCGCCACACAGCCTCTCCCTCCAGACAGGTCACTGCCGCCACCCCCGTCTCGCCACCTCGCCGCCGCTCGACCATGCACTGGAGTACTTCGAGGGTGTGGAACCCGTAGATGTCCAACCCAGAGAACCCAATCGCCACCGCCTCCTCCACCGGGGCCTCCAACTCGTGCTCGACCCAAGGTTGCCGCCAACACACCGGCAGCGAAGACCCGCCCATAAACGCCGCCCCCACCGCCTGCGCCCGTTGGTACATCCACAGTGCATCGGTCCAGCTATAGGACAAGTGCTTGTCGTTAAACACCGGCACTCCCCGCTTCGACGTCGCCATCACCCCGCATATTTGTTCCATAAAGTAGCGGCGCGGATAGAGCTGCTGCTCCTTTTCGTTCCAGGCGTAGTCTCCGTGCTCGCCAATGGACAGCACCCCATCCACTGCTAACTCCCGTCCCCCCAAACACAGCGCCGCCGAGATGCTGTTAAAAATCGGCACCCCGTGCTCTTGGGCCATCGCCCGTCCCATATCGTTCTCGGGAAACTGGTCAATGTACATAGACGCGATCTCGACCCTCGGCGCACCCAAGCCCGCGTCCGAGGGAAAGCCCTTGAGGAACTTGGTGACGATCACGTCGGCGTGCGACCTAGGGCGGTATTCGGTGATAATCGCCGCGATTTTCTTTTTGCTCATTTTATTTTACTACCTCATCGCCGCCAACGCAGCAAACAACGCCTTGATGTACCCCACCGAGTACGCCAACCCCCGCGTCAATGCCCCCTCGTCTCCCTCTAGCGCCGGTATGTGGTCAGGATTGATGCACCCGTCGAAACCCACCCGGTCCAGTTCCAGCAAAATTTTGGCCATGTTCATGTCGCCGTCGTCGAGCAGGGTCTCTTCAAATCCCCCGGCCGTGGCCAAGCTCCCGCGCACATTGCGCAAATGCACCATGAAGATCCGGCCCTTGCGCCCGTAATTGTGAACCTCGTCGAGCACCAACGGCAAGCCACCGGCCTCGGCGCGGGTGCCGCAGCAATAGAGGTAGCCAACTTGGCGGCTGGGAAAGGCGTCGATGACCTTGTGAAAGCCCAAACCGCCCAGCGGCGTATCTGGCAGTGGCGAGTCCGACGGATGGATCGCCAGCTTGATGTCGCGGTCTTCGGCAATGGGCACCAAGCGCTCGTACACCGTGCAAAAGCGCGCCCACCAAGCATCGAGCTGTTCTAGCGAAGGCGGCCCCTCGTCGCTCTCGGCCAAGCTGCGGCTCTCGGCCCGGTAGTGATAGCCGCCGCGCCGCGGCGAGTTCCAGCGGTGGAGCATCCAGGGGAACACATCGCCGTGAAATCGCTGCCGCGCAATGGGCGCGCCGGCCTCGGCAAAGACCTTCAGTGCCGCAGCCGTGTTTTCCAACTCCTTCTCGCCGTCGTCCTCACCAGACATGAACTTTTCGGTTATGTCCGGCAGGGTCACGCGGTTGAAGTCTAGCCCCCAAGAACGGATTTTTTTTCTTATTTTTATCACGGCGTCCAAGTCGGGATAGCCCTGCTCTTTGACCCCGGGGAAGTAATCGCCCGAGCCAAAGTCCAAGCAATCGACTCCAAGCTGGGTAACGTAGCGCAGGTACGATTCCGACAAATCGCCGTGCCAAACGGATATTTTGAACATCGTTCACTCTCCTTTTGCGGGGCACAAAATAGCCAAGTCCCCCCAATCCAACAAGCAGCGCCGCTCTTGCCCATAGGACGACACAACATGCCAGCACAACCTCCCGACTTCACACTGAGCCTAGACGTCCGCGACTACGAATGCGACTTACAGGGCATTGTCAACAACGCGGTCTACCAACACTACCTCGAACACGCCCGCCACCAGTATTTGCAAAGCCTCGGCCTCAGCTTTGCCCGCTTCCACGAACAGGGCCACGACTTGGTCCTCACCCGCGCAGAAATCGACTACAAGACTCCCCTCCGCAGCGGCGACCGCTTCACAATTGAGCTGCGCTTGGAGCGGGAGAGCCGCCTGCGCTTTTGCTTTGTCCAAGATATCTTCAGAGAAGCCGACGGCGCACACGTGCTACACGGTCGCCTCATCGGCACTAGCCTCAACCGAGATGGGCAGCGCGGTTTTCCGCCTGAGATAGAGGAGCTGTTGGCGAATCGCTGATTTTTTGCCGGATACGTCAGTACACGTGAGCGCGTTGCGCTTGTTTTGCTCAATCGTTACGCTCAGTCTTGTTCCTTCGCTTTAGGAGTCGTCATGCCCGCATCCTACCCCCGCATCCCCTACGGTTGGGCCGATTTTAAGGCCATTCGGTTAGAAAATCGCCTCTACGTCGATAAGACCCGCTTTGTCCACGCGCTGGAAGAAGAGCGCTACGCCTTTTTTATTCGTCCCCGTCGCTTTGGCAAATCCTGCTGGGTGTCCCTGCTAGACAACTACTATGAACGCAACCGCGCCGATGCCTTTGAAGCCGTCTTCGGCGGCACGGACTTGGGGCGGCAGCCGACTGACAACCGCCATCGCTACGTCGTTTTGCGCTTCAACTTTTCGGCGTTTGACAATACCTTGGAAACCCTGCGGGAGCGTTTTGAAACCTACTGCCACTTGATCGTCCGCCACGCGCTAGAGCGCAATCGGGATCTGTTTCCCGAAAAGCAAGTGGAGCGCATCCTATCTCGGCCCTCCATCGACGCCAAGCTCAGCGAGTTGTTCTTGTATGCGGGCGATCACGGCATTCCGCTGTACGTGCTCATCGACGAGTACGACAACTTCGCCAACACGGTACTGGCCTATCACGGGACAGAGGCGTATCAGTCCTTCACTCATGGCGGCGGCTTCTATCGCAATTTCTTCGCCACGCTCAAGGATGGGGCCGGGCAGAGCGATGGCGGTCTAGAGCGCATGTTCATCACCGGCGTATCGCCGATCACCATGGACGACGTGACAAGCGGCTTCAACATCGGCAAGAACATCAGCTTGCACTCGGAGTTCAACGACATGCTTGGCTTCACTGAGGCCGAGGTGCGAAATCTGCTGGAAATGTACCGGGACTACGGGGTGTTCAATCAGGACGTCGAAGCCGCGCTGGCGGTGATGCGGGAGTGGTACAACGGCTATCGGTTCGCCGAGGACGCCGAGGGCGACCTCTACAACACCGACATGGTGCTCTATTTCCTCGATGAATCCATGCCGAACAAAAAAGCACCCCGGGAACTGATCGACACCAATGTCCGCATCGACTACGGCAAGTTGCGCCACCTCCTGACGGTCAATCGCCAACTCAACGGCAACTTCGACCTGCTGCGCCACATCATCGGCGAGCAAACCGCCGAAAGCAACATCCAACTCAGCTTCCCCTTGGACCGGCTGGACCGGCGCGAAAACTTCCTGTCGCTGCTGCATTACTTCGGCCTACTCAGCATCCGCGACGTGTCATACGGCGTACCCCGGTTGGGCATTCCCAATCAGACGGTCAAGCGACTGATGTACGGCTACCTGCGCGATGCGTACGATGATGTAGGGGTGTTTTCCGTCGATGTGTACACCTTCTCTCGCTTGATGCGGCAGATGGCCTATGAGGGAGCTTGGCAACCCGTGTTGGACTTTTTGCGTGAGGCCCTCGCTGAACAAACCGGGATCCGCGACTACATGGATGGCGAAAAGGTGGTCCACGGCTTTGTCGCGGCTCACTTCAGCATGGTGGATCAGTTTCTCCTCCACTCGGAATACGAACTGAACAAGGGGTTCGCGGATCTCTACCTAGAGCCATTCGTCGCCCAATACTCCGACATGAGGTACGGCTACGTACTCGAACTCAAGTACCTGAAACGAAGCGAGACTCTTGACGAATCCCTAGTGACGGACAAGGTGCAAGAGGCCGTGCTCCAGTTGCGTTCCTACTTAGCTGACCCGTCCTTGCGCCGGCGCTACCCGTCGGTGCATCACCTTGGCTTGGCGATGGTGTTCCACGGTTGGGAGCTGGTGGCTTACGAGGCGGTGGGCGACGCTGAGGGCTAACGCGTCAACTCCAGCCTCACTTCTCGCAGGTACCCCTCACACGCAGCCAGCGATTCACCGACCAGCAGCACGGTGGCGAAAGAACGGGCCTGAGCCGGATCAGTCGTAAAAAGCACCCCGTCGCTCAATTGCTGCCCATCGGGCATCAACTCGGCTGGATGCTCAGCCTCTAGCGCAGCAGCACATTCAGCCAAGTCAGTAAACCCAGCCGCCGTTACCTCGCGGCGGCTAATCACCAGCCACAGAGCCGTGCGCGCCGAATTAACCATCTGTTGCAACTTGAGCGCCACCCGCCCCATCGTCGTGCGCGGATTGATCTCCACAATCGGCTTCAGCAGCAGTCGGTCGCGGTCGCGGTACACCATGGCATCCACGCCAACCGGCCCTTGATAACCAGCAGCATGTAGCGACTCAACGAGCCATTCGGCGAGCTGTTCGCCTAACTTCGGCAAGCGGCGTGCATCGCGCCCATCGCCATAGAGAAACCGCTTCACATCCTCGTCGAGGCCAGCGGTAAGCGAACCGACAAACGAGCCGCGATATTGGCCGCGTCCATCGGTGAAAAACCGCGTCCAGCCAGCCACCGTCACCATCCCCTCGGTTCCCACGTCAAAATGCAGCGACAGATCCACCACCTTGTCGAGCCACGGCTCTACTACGACTTGGCCTTGCTGCCGCAAAATATTCTCCAAGCGACCGTGCTGCTCCGCGCGCAGTTGTCCCCCACGGCAGTGAATTTGGCCGCGCCCCGAAGAGCCGTATATAGCCTTAACGACCACCGCGTCAAAACCCGCCTCTCCCAAGCGTTCTATTTCCACTAGGACTTGTTCTGTCGTCTCACAAGCCGTGCCGACCACATCCGTCCCGCAGAAATAGTCGGCCTCCTGCGCCGCGAGAAACTCGCCCAACCGCGCCGCGCTCCACGACTTGGCGTAGAGCGCCCGGATCGCCGCACTCCAGCAAGGCCCTTCTCCACCCCGAGGCAATCCCTCAACCAAAGGAGCAAGCAACTCGGCGCTGTCAGGACTCCAACCCCAGGGCCTGAGCGCGTTGACCTTGCGCTCGGCAAGTGCCGCTAGGCCATCCGCGCTGCACTCGACGAACTCCGGGATCGCAAAGCCCAACCCCTGCATCCGCCGCAAAAAGGTCGGCGAAGGCTTCTCGCGCAGAAGCACCACATCGTCGCGGACGCACAGCAGCATGAGTAGCGCCTGGAAGTCGTCCTCCAGCTCGGCCACCCGTCGCGACGGCGTAAAACCCGGTCGCCCCAACGCCACCTGCTCTTCGCAGTTGGCATTGAACCAGTACACAGCCGGACAGCGTCCCCGCGACTGCGAGAACAACTCCAGCTCATCGATATAGTCCGCAGAAAGCCCTGCTTGGAGCCGACCCGCGCGATTGAAGCCAATGCCCTTGGCCCGCGCCGGCCCCAACGGGAAGCGCAATTCCTGACGATAGGCATCCCATTCGCTCAGCCCAGTCTCCTGCCAGCGCCTAAACCACGTCAACCCGTGTTTAACATGGCCGATTTCGTCGCGGTAGATCTGCTCCAGAATCGCCGCAGTCTCCGGATCGTCCAATTGCCGATAGACCTCGGCGTAGTGTCGCGCGTAGTCGAGATTGGCTTGTTCGAGGGTCAGGCTCAAGCCCGTTACAAAGTCCATCGGGGTTTCCATTGGTCCGATGGCTTTCCAGAAAAAATCGCCGACCGGGATCTCGCCAAATTGCACCCCAATCTCCTGCATCCGCTGTTGATAGAGCCGCACGTGTTCTTGCTCGTCTTTGAGCGTCTGCACCAAGCCGCGGCGAAACTTCTCTGGTGTCTGCGGAAATTTCAGCAGAGCCAATGCCATCAGCTCCAAGGCGAGCAACTCGTGATTGGCAAAAAAGTGCAAGACCAGCCCGCGCTCTTTTTCGCTGTGGAAGTGGCGCACGTCGCGGAAGCGGAGTTTTTCCCGGTGGTGCCATTCGTCCAGCCCCAAGCCGGCCGGCCGGCCCGGCGCACTGGGGGTCGCAATCCCCGCACCGGGCGCGCGGTCCTCGTAGCGGTCGAGGACGACCAGCTTGTCTTCCCAGCGCGTGCCGAATAGCACCTGCTCGGCGAATTGGCGAATTTCCATGCCGTCAATATAACGCATTCCCCACCTTGACACTTGGCTCGGCTCTCTATTATCTAGCCCACTCCACCACTTCCAAAAAGGAGTTCCCAATGCAAGTCCAATCCGTCGAGCTAATCCACTTAGACGTTCCGTTTACCGACCACACCAATCAGCACATGCAGTACTGGCTGCCGCATTGGCGCATTGTCCAACTCTGCAAAATCACTCTCGCCGACGGCACCATAGGCTGGGGCGAGACCATCCCCAATTACACATGGGCCAAAGTCCCCGAAGACATCGAAGACCGCATCGTCGGCCGCGCCGTCGGCGATTTGCTGTGGCAGGATGCGCTAGGAGCCGGGGTCCAGCAGGCGCTTTTCGACGCAGTGGGCAAGCTCTTAGGTGCCCCCGCTTATCGCCTGTTGGGCACCAAGGTCCGCACGTGGTGCCCGCTGTCGTGGTGGGCGATGGACATGCCGGCCGCAGACTGGGCACGCCAGTGCGCCGACGCCGTCGCACAGGGCTATACCACCGCCAAGCTCAAGGCGCGAACATGGTACGATCTGCACGCCTGCATCCAAGCCATCGTCGAGGCAGTTCCCCCGCAGTTCAAGCTCGACTTGGACTTCAACGGCACGCTCGCCAACGCCGCCAGTGCCGTCGAGTTTTTATCAACCTTAGAGCAATACCCGCAGGTGGCCATGATTGAGACGCCGATCCCCCAATCCGATGTGGCCGGCAACGCCCAAATCCGCAACCACATCCGCCGCCCGCTGGCTATGCACTACGGCTCGCCCCCCATTCTCACCACCCTGCAAGAAGACGTGGCCGACGGCTTTGTCGTCTGTGCTGGTGCCCACGGCATCGCGCAGCAATCCGCGGTCGCCGACGTGGCCAACAAGCCCTTCTGGCTCCAGCTCGTCGGCACGGGCATCACCACTACGTGGGCCGCCCACTTGGGCGCGGTCTGCCCCCAGAGCAAGTGGCCGGCCATCACCTGCATGAACATCTGGGAGAGCCAACTGGTGGCCGACCCCATCCAACTGCGCGGCGGCTATTACCGAGTTCCAGAACAACCCGGCCTCGGCATCGAGATTGATCTCCAAGCCATAGAGCAATATCGCGTGGATTACAGTTGGGTCGATCCGCCCCGCCACGTCTATCGCTACGCCCGCGCCAACGGCGAAGTCACCTACTATGGCTGCTCCAAGCAGGACCTCCACAACGAGTACCCCCGCGACGCCATGCCCGTCTGCGAAGGCGGCTCCGAATGTCTCCCCGTCGAAGACGACGGCAGCCGCGAGTTCACCCAGATTTACGAAGCCGTGCAGGATGGGGGGACGTTTAGAAGGATCGAGTAGACCAATCCGTGAACAGGAGCTCTTACTCGCGCCGCTACGACCTCGACGCCCTGCGCGCCACGGCGATGCTGCTCGGCATCGTATTGCACGCGGGGTTGTCCTTCACTCCGTTTCCTTGGGCAGTCCAGGATGAGCGGCAAAGCAGTTTCTTTTGGTTTTTATTCGCTGCAATCCACGGCTTCCGCATGCCAGTGTTCTTTGTGCTGAGCGGCTTTTTCACGGCCATGCTTTGGCGCGGACGCGGCTTAAAATCACTGCTCTCCCACCGCTTTCGCCGCGTGTTGCTGCCGTTCCTGCTCGGGCTAGTGACCATCATTCCCGCGGTAAACTGGATCAGCGGCTGGGCCATTGCATCTGGATTAGAGGCCAACGTAGCCAAGGCCGAAGAAGACACTATCTGGAGCGCAGCCAAGAACGGGGACCTCGCCGCTATTGAACGGCACGTGCAAGGCGGGGCCGATATCGATGGGACCGATCCGGCATTTGGGCAAACTCCCCTAGTATGGGCCGCGCTGGTCGGCCAACTTGAAGCCGTCGATCGGCTGCTGCAAAACGGGGCCGCTGTCAACGGTCGCACCAAGGATGGCGGCACACCCTTGCACGCGGCCGCTTTCCTGGGACAGGTAGAAGTCGCCAAGCTGCTGCTTCAGCACGGAGCAGATCTCGAGGCAAAAAACAACAACGGCGATACGCCTCGGGCGGCCTTGGAGGTGGACTGGGAAGTGACGCGGTATTTGACGGGCTTGTTGCAGATTGAGCTTAATGAACGACAAGTCAAGGACGGCCGCGTTGACATCGCCAGACTCTTTGAACAATCCTCCGCTGGCGAAAGTCAAGAAAAAACCGACAAGCCAAAGGAAGAATCGGCCGAGTTCCTCAAAGCGATGGCGTCGCCGATTTTTGCCGTGCCGCTTTTTCACCACCTTTGGTTCTTGTGGTTCCTCTGCTGGTTGGTCCTCGTCTTCGCACTCTACGCCCGCCTCGCTGATTGGCTGCAATGGCAAGGACCGCCCAAGTGGCTGGTTCTTTCTCCTGTTCGATTTCTCTATTTGATCCCTCTGACCATGATTCCGCAGTCGCTCATGGGACTGGTCGTACCCAGTTTTGGCCCGGATACCTCCTTGGGCCTTCTGCCCATGCCGCACATATTCCTTTACTACGCCCTCTTTTTCTTTTTCGGCGCTCTGTATTTCGACTGCGACGACCCAGACGGCCGGGTCGGGAAATGGTGGTGGCTAGGGCTTCCCGTGGGGCTGTTCATCGTCTTCCCGTTCGGGCTCGAATTTTCAACGGGTGCATTCGGATTTCGCCAGGAGATATTCGATCCGGCTATGGCCCGGACCGCAGCGGTGGCGTTGCAGGTGATCTACGCTTGGATGATGACCTTTGGGTTCATCGGCTTGTTCCGCAAACTCTGCACCCGCGAAAACAACACCATTCGCTACTTGTCGGATTCGTCGTACTGGCTGTACGTGGCGCACGTACCGCTAGTTATTGGAGCCCAATTAGCCGTGCGCGATTGGCCACTTTCTTCAGGGATAAAGTACTTCCTAGTCTTGCTCGCAGTCACCGGCCTTCTATTGCTAATCTACCAATTTCTCGTCCGCTACACTTGGCTGGGCCGATTGCTGAACGGTCCCCGCGTCCGTCCGACGAGCTAGCTGCCGCCAACAGTTGACATCTCCCGATAAGTAAGAGTAATCTATACATGCGTCTGGGATGAGTCGCCAAGCGTCTCACCTTTAGGCTTTGAGCCTGAAACCCAGACGCTTCTTTATGTACGGTGTGGATCTGATTGCCGTACAAACAATGCCTTCAAAACACCTTCCCGAGTCGGGCAGTATAAATGCGTTACACTCCCATGTCTGCAAGAGCATTCTCGTAAGCGCCATACGTCGCATCATCAAACAGGACGAAACGCACCTCATCGAGACTATCGTGCGCTTCGAGAAACTGCTTCACCGCATTGAGCGCGATAACTGCCGCTTGCGCGACTGGGTAACCGTACACGCCAGTGCTAATGGATGGAAAGGCAATCGTCTTGATGCCGTGCTCCACTGCGAGTCGCAAACTTTCCCCATAGCAACTCGCGAGAAGTTCGGCTTCACCAGCGTCTCCACCCAGCCAGATCGGCCCCACGGTGTGGATGACGTACTTCGCGGGAAGATTGCCCCCCGTCGTGATTACGGCTTGACCCGTGGGACAACCGCCCTGCTTGGCGCGAATTGCGCTGCATTCCGCCGCGATGGCTGGTCCCCCAGCGCGGTGAATGGCACCATCGACGCCACCACCACCCATGAGTCCCTCGTTGGCAGCGTTGGCAATCGCATCGACTCGTTCCCTTGTAATATCTCCTCGCACAAGCGCGAGGGATGTTTGGTTGATTTTCGTCGTCATAAAGAATTCTCCTCACCGTCGCTTGATCTTGGCCGGCTAGCACGACTTCCTGCGCCCCGTTTCTTCGCAGACTCCCGTTGATACGCATCGGCCCAGTGCGTTGCGGCGCATTCGCGGTCTTCGTTGCCAAGCGCACTTGCGATGGCCTCGCCCACCCCTTGGGGCCGAATGTGCGGAAAGGTTTGCTGGGCTGCGTTGTCGCGGACGACCGTCGGGTGGCGAATGCTATCGATGAGTTTTCGCCCAATTCGGGCGTACAAGGGCGTCACCAGACCGAGCCAGAGACTAGAAAGGCGCGGCGTCAACAACGGCACAGGGATCATCAGCCGTCTGAGGCGGCGCTGGCGCGCGTACTCCCGCATCAGGTCGCCATAAGAAACCGAATCAGGACCGCCGATTTCAAAGATCGCATGGTCATCGGTTTTTAGGTCGAGTGCGGCCGAGAGATATTGCAGCAGATCGTCAATCGCTATCGGCTGGGCGGTAACGTTTACCCAACGCGGAGTGACCATCACGGGAAGCCGCTCCACCAGTGAGCGAATCATCTCAAACGACAAACTGCCAGAACCAATGACAATAGAGGCGCGGAACTCGACGACCTGCACTCCCGATGCGCGCAAGACTTCGGCGACCTCCTGCCGGCTTCTAAGATGCGGGGACAGTTCTTCGCTCGTTTCTCCGAGACCGCCAAGATAGATAATCCGCCCGACACCTGCTCGCCGCGCCTCTTGGCCAAAGTTGTGCGCGGCCCGGCGGTCCTGTTCCTCGAAATCGCCCTTTGAACCCATGGAGTGGACCATGTAGTAAGCAATCTCGATGCCGTCCATCGTCCCTTTTAGACTTTCGCGGTCGAGGACGTTGCCGCTGATCACTTCCGTCATTGGCCCGACGCAAGACTGGAGTGCCTCGGGACGCCGAGTTACACAGCGCACCCGATGGCCGGTATTTTCCAACGCGAGCAACAGCCGCCCACCGATGTAGCCGGTTGCGCCCGTCAAGAGAATGGGCGAAGTCGTTGACGGTGTAGGCACTGGTTTTTTCCGTGAATTTGACTGTGTATCGTCATTTTTCACAACAATTTGACGACAACATATACACTTTTCATTCATCATAGCCCCTTGACCGACAACAGCGCAACGGCTCGGTTCGTTTATTTGACGGTGATTTTTTCTCTAGCGCGGGGCACTTCCTCGCTGCGAATGAAACCATTGCAAAGGGTACAATGAATGATCCGCAGACCCGGTTCCTTCCCCTTGGGCGTGTGGCGCGGCGGCTCAAGGATCATGCGCGTGTTGGTGACGCGGCGGCAGTGGGGACAATAGGTAGTGGACATAGACAATCCTCCGCAAAAGTTACCAATGGAACTACGGGTCGATAATTCGCCGACGCCCACCTTTCAACCGGTCCAGTACCTCCAGACACCGCGGCCGACGATGGTTTTCCTCTCGCAAGGAAGCCAAATACGCTTCCCATTCCTGCTTGCGACCGGCCCGAGTGAGCGCATTTTTTATTTTTCGCAAATAGGGAACCGCCGCCTCGTACCCACTCGTACTAACCCGGGCGATCTGCTCCTCCGCTGTTTCCTGCCAAATGTCTAGCGCCCGGTCCGGGTGGGCCGACTTGATGGCCTCGGCCACCTCGGTAGGGTTGACGATAAAGTCATACAACTTCAATCCACCCTTTCTGCGGCCGGCATAGTCGTACCACTTGAGCACTTCATCCGGCTTCTTCTCGGCAATAGCCAACTGGATTAGTATCCCGGTCATCGGTGCCTCTGCGGCCTCGATATTGGGCACCTCGACTTCGGGGGATGGCAGGGGCCAAGCGATCTTTGGATCGCTCTTGCGTTTCCGACCAACGCCGGGCCGCCGGCCGGTTTCCAGATAGTGCCGCGCCCAAGCCTCGACACCCTTGCCAACGCGCACCTTGCGAGCGGTTTTGCACAAATCCTGAAAACCAGCCAGACAAGGCTCGGCAAAAAATTCCTCGGCCTGAAGAGCCAACCCAGCGAGCGGATTGCCACTGCGCTGATTAATCCTCTGTAACTGCTGACGCAACCCCGTTTCAATGCCCGGATAGGTGGAGGAGACCGCCTCCATTCCCTGATGGCACCAGCGCCGGGCCTCTTCCCAGCGGCGTTTGGCCATCAAGTAATTCACCAAGCGTTCATAGCTCAAAGTAATGGGTGCTTCGCGCTCGCACAGCGGGATGATCTCGTCTTGGCGGCCAGCCTTTTCCAAGGCGAGAATCAGCCAATCGGCAACTCGGTCCCGCTTGTAGCGCAGCTCTCCTTTAGCAGCCTTAAGGGTCTTGAGACGCTGCGCTAGCCGATCGCTCACTGCGGACCAATCGCTTTTGGCGTAGCGTTTCTTCCACAAGTGGTCCAGCCCAGCGACGCACAAACTGTATTCGTCGGCCAGTGCCATATCTAGGGCCCATTCTACTTGGTCTGCTGGCGATAGAGAAGATTTTTCTAGATCTTGAAAAAGGACATTGAGGCAGTCGGCGAACGCCGCGTCGGATTCGCCTTCGCTATTGTACTGTAGCACTTGGTGGGCTGCGTCCAGCAGTTCCGGCCCAGTCGCAACGCCGCGTCGGCTTGTCCGGCTTGTATTAGCCCTTTGAGGGCCGCTTTGAGGCGATCCGTACTAACCGCAGAGGCTCCATAGCCATAGCCGTCCCATACTGGCTCTTCTAAGGCACTGATCTCGCGGCGGATCGTCTGGAGAATTTTTTGCGTCTGCCCCGAGGCTAAGGCGCGTCGGTCTGCAAGCCATTGGGGCACCTCGTCGTGTGCATCCGCGAATTCAATCACCAGCGCCACGAGTTCGGCTTTGCTCTGCTCTTGGAGGTACGGACGCAGGGAAGCTGTCTTGGATTTTGACCGCCCGGAACGCGCGTTTTCTCTCGCCTCTTCCTCAGCGAATTCCTCAAACTCGTCGTCCTCGTCTTCTATCGCTTCTAGTTTTAGCAAGCGCGGATCGTCCTCCCCAACTTGGCCAATAGCACTCTCTGTTTTGAGGCGTTCCAAGTATTCCAGCACCACAGCCACCGCGTGTTTGCAGGTCGCCCAGTAAGGACAGGTGCATTCGGATTCCAGACTCTTCTTTCCCTCAATCCGCACCCGGGTGGCATAGCGCTGAGTGCCCATTACCCAAGCTACCAACGCCCCGTCCTCGGCGCGTCCCAAGTCCCCGACGGCTCCGTTTCTCTGATAGGGGCGTCCTCGTCCGACGATGACGTTGCCCGCCCATTCCTCTAGGTCTTCCCAAGTGAGTTTCGAGAATGGGTCGGAAGACTTTTGCTTCTTAGTGGTTTTCTTTTTTTGCCACGCCATTTTCGTTATTCCTCTATTCTTGGATGGCGATGTTGTGGCTTCTTATATCAATTGTCCTAATAAGGGCCATATGCAATATTCCTACAACGGGCTTTCAGGCAAAGTATGGCGAGCGATGGAGACGAGGAACGAGAAAATTAGGGCAAAAACAGCCGCCATCCGTGCGTGGCTAGTGGCCCTTCTACCAGCCCTCATGACTCCCGCCCAAGGCCTGCAGGTGGAGGGCTTCACCAGCGCGGCGGTTCAGGAGGCCGTGTCCAAAGCCTCCGCAGGGGACACACTGGTGTTTCCAAGGGGAGAGTACCTGTTCACCGAGACGGTCGTCATCGACAGGAGCATCACCCTTTTCGGCGCGGCCAAACTCGTGGACGTGGGCGAGGTCGAGCCGGGAGAGCCGAATGACCAGCCGTACTGGGACTCTCCTCCCTCCGTGTGCTACACCGAAGACAGCGATCTCGACCTGTTCCACGTGGCGAGCGACGCCGTGACCTTCAAAAGCCTCAAGCTCGTGGGGGCCATTACCCACGAGGCGGGAACCGGAGACGGCATCGCCGTTGTCGGGCACGACCAACTCGAGATCGACAACTGCGAGATCACCCGCTTCCGCAAGGGCATCGACTTCATGAACTCCCGCGGGGGCGTGGTCACCAGAAGCTACCTGCACGAGAACTATCGCAATGGCTTCGGCTATGGGATCAGCATTACGGGGACGACCATGGCCACCGGCGGTTCCGAAGTCGCCATATCGCGCAACGAATTCACCTTCAACCGCCATTCCATTGCCTCCAATAGCCCCGAGACGCGCTTTACCGTGGAGAACAACTACTTCCACGACAACGACCTAGAGCAGTGGCAGGCCTGCGTCGATACCCATCCCCAGGGCGGGTACGCGATTCGAGCCGTGGTCCGCGACAACATCTTCGAGCGCACTCGGCCCATGGCCTTCAAGAGCGGCAGCCTAGAGATCACCGGGAACTACTTCGATCCCGGCTGCGGAGACTACTCGGTCGGTGGGTACTCCCGGATGTTGGACTTCGGCGAACCAACGCACAACGGCAATTACATCGCCGAAGCCGTGCTCCACAACATCTACATAGGAGACAACGTGAACGCCACGGATCCGTGGCGCCGGCTGCTGTGGGTGGACGACTACGACTACGAGGGGGAGACGAAGTTCGTGGCCTACAACCTGTTCGTCGACGGCCGACTCTTCAAGTACAACAGCGCCCTGAGTTCTGCGCCCCGCCATCCCTTCCCGGACTCGAGCCCCAGTCCTTTCGTCGGACACATGTATGTCACCCTGCCCGGCGCAGAGGAACGCGTCGATACCCTTGAGACCAATACCTGGTACGACCTGCACGCGCTGGCCGTCGACCCTCAGGGAGCGAATGACATCGCCGAGATCGGCGTCCAGCTCATCAGTTCTAGGAGCCTCGCCACCGGCAACCGCATCGCTCTGGAGGAGTTCTCAGCCAGCGACAGCTACTTCATTCGCGGTGCCAGCGGGTCCGTGTACGCGAGGGAGAAGGAGGATTCAGCGGATTGGACGGATTTCACGGGGATCGAGGGCCTGTACGTCAACGGCACAGAGACGGCCTGGGGAACCGCCGGCCGCGACCGCATTCGCTTCACAGCGCGATTCAGGGTGTCTGATCAGGCCCTCGGGGGAAAGTGGCGCATGTTCGGGTATGCCCGCGACCAGGACGGCAACCTGCCCGTCGCACCCTGGCACGAGTTGCTGGAGGGCTGGCCCATAGAGGTCAATAGCCACGTGGCGACATCGATAACCAGCGCTGACTCGGACCAGGTGGCACCCCAGAAGACGAGGCTCGATAGAATCTACCCGAATCCCTTCAATCCAGTCACTACGATCCACTTTACGCTCTCGGAGCCGCAGCGCGTGACGCTGTCGGTCTACACTCTCACGGGTCAGCTAGTGGAGACGCTATTCAGCGAAACCAGGAGCCGCGGGAGTCACTCTGCAACGTGGGATGCCTCGGACCGGGCTTCGGGCGTCTACCTGTGCAGGCTGACAGGGGCTGACCAAGTCTCGCGGGTGCAGAAGATGGTTTTGATCAAATGACGAAGTCGATGACGGTGTGGGCATTGGTTTTTTCCCGCGAATTCGACTGTGTATCGTCATTTTTCACAACAATTTGACGACAACATATACACTTTTCATTCATCCTAAACCCTCGACCGACAACGGCGCGCACAGCTCGGTTCCTTTATTTTACGTCGATCTCTTCCAGCCGCGAGAGGCGCTGATCCATATTGTCGAGAAAGGGCTTGGGATCGTCGATGAACATCCGGGGAGAGTTTAACCGACGGCTCTGGATTTGGTGATGACGCTCTAAAGTCCTGAGACTCATCTCCAATTCTCGGAGGGCCCGATGCATCTCAAAGTGGAGTCGTCTGGGACGGCGTACCCGCAGGGCCGGCTGACCAGCGCGCTTGTAGAGCTGGCGCAGTCGATCAGCTAGTTGCTCCAGCCGTTCGCGATTCTGTTCTTCGATCCCTGCGGAATACAGAGCTATGCCTATAGCTAATAAGAGTAAGCCATATGAGATGAGATAGATTGGTTCCATAACAACTCTTATGATAGGGTCTCGTCCATCCGACGCAGCTACGGTACTCTATTGCAAAAGTTGCTAACGGGACTAGGCTAACACTCGGTCGCCCTGTGGGCAAGTCGATATAGTGGGCTACCTCGGCGTTGGGCACTAGCAATTTTTTATAACAATTATACTAATAAACTAGTACATTAGGTCACATGCAGGTTAGCATCAACTTGCGTGACCGCACTCCCATTTACATCCAACTGGAGCGGGGGTTGAGGGCGGCGATTGCCGCAGGACGCCTCCGTGCTGGTGATCAGCTACCGACGGTTCGTCAACTCGCAGGCGATCTCCGCGTCAATGCGAACACAGTCGCGCGCGTGTACAGCGAGCTCGAGCGCGCCGGCGTGCTCGAAACCCGGCGAGGGGTCGGCTCGTTCGTCAGTGCCACGCGGGCGCAGGCCCAGCCACGACGTGAACGCGACCGCCGCCTGAGCGCGTTCATTACGCGGCTGCTGGCCGATGCCGATACCGAGGGGTTTACCAGCGACGACATCCTAACGGCACTTCGCGCACATGTACAGGGAGGAACATAGTTACAGCAACTTATCGATCAGCGTTCGAACCCG
>JAPOYQ010000596.1 GCA_026706505.1 Gemmatimonadota bacterium | reverse complement strand
GGCCCCGTGCCGCCGGCGTTGGGCAATCTGTCCAATCTTGAGAAGCTATATCTCAACCAAAACGCGGGTCTAGCGGGAGTATTACCCCATGCCCTTATCCGCCTCAGCCTCACGGATCTAATACTAAGTGGAACGCAGTTGTGCATACCGCCGGACGACGAATTCCAGATGTGGCTACAGGGGATTAGGAATAGGCGCGTTCCCATCTGCATCCGCAGCGATGAGCCGCAGACGTACCTGACGCAGGCGACGCAATCGCTGACGCATCCCGTACCCTTAGTGGCCGGAAAGCCAGCTCTCTTGCGAGTGTTCCTCACGGCGTATCAGGCCCTTGGTGTAGGCATACCTCCGGTGCGTGTGACCTTCTATCGCAATGGCATTTGGGTGCATACCGCGGATATTCCAAATCGGCAAGGGGAGATCCCTAGGAGCGTTGACGAGGGCGTGCTCTCGGCGTCGGCCAATGCGGATATCCCTAGCTCGGTTGTGCGGCCGGGGTTGGAGATGGTGGTCGAAATCGATCCCGGTGGCACGTTGGACCCCGCCTTGGGCCTTGGTGGTCGCATACCCGAGACGGGCCGGATGGCTTTAGACGTGAGGGAAGTGCCACCGCTCGATCTGACGCTGGTTCCCTTGCTCTGGGAGGAAGCCCCAGACCGTTCTATACTGGACGAAACCGAGGGCTTGTCGGCCGACGACGACCTGTTCTGGCCGATGCGCGATCTCTTGCCCGTGCGCGACTTTAGCCTGAAGGTGCGCAGACCCGTATGGACCTCGATGGATCCTGTAGTTGCCAACAGCGATGAACTGCTCGCTGAGATCGCGGCGATTCAGGTTTTGGATGGCGGACGCGGACACTACATGGGCATCCTTCGTCATGACGGTGGAAAAGCCCTGATCCCTGGAACCGCGAGCGTATCGGCCCTCGACGGAACGACTATGGCGCACGAACTTGGGCACAACATGGCGCTCAAGCATTCCCCGTGTGGCAATGTGGACGTTGTCGACCTCCGTTATCCCTATAGAGACGGAACCATCGGCGCGTGGGGGTACAATTTCCGCACGCGGACCTTAGTACATCCCAACACCCCGGACTTGATGAGCTACTGCGGGCCCCGTTGGATCAGCGACTACAACTTTAGCAAGGCACTCGAATACCGCCGTAGTAGGGAGCACAGCGCGGCGGCCAAGCCACCTGCCCCGACGACGACAATGTTGCTGTGGGGAAGAGTAAAGGCGAGCGGCGAACCCATCCTTGAGCCGGCATTTGTGGTCAACGCCCCGCCGGTGCTACCGCAGACGAGCGGGCCGTACCGGCTCACTGGTGAAAATGCCGATGGCAGCGAATTATTCGCTTTTAGCTTCGATATGGCCGCGAGCGCCGCTGGAGACGGAGGCGCTGCCTTTGCGTTTGCCCTCCCGGTACGACCGGAGTGGGCCGATGAGTTGGAGCGCATCACGCTTTCTGGTCCCAAAGGGGTGGTGACGATGGATGGCGATGGACCTCGGCCTGTCGCCATCTTGCAGGATCCCTCCACTGGACAAGTGCAAGGTATCTTGCGAGACTGGCCAGAATCGGGGCCGGTTTTACGGACTGCGCGGGAGGCGTTATCGGAACCGGGCCTCTTCACCATCAGTCGCGGCGTACCCGATCCGGCCTCGTGGAGCCCGAGATTCCGACGCCTTGAGCAGTAGATTGCTTAGACGTATTTTAAGACCGCTTACCAGCTCCTTGCGCCTAGGAACTCATCTCAACCTCGTCCTCTACGTTTGCTGGATAACCTTCTAGCCAAACTCGGGGACTTAATTAGAAAGGAGAGGCATGACCTCTTTCCCCCGCACCACAAATTCGTACCTAGAGTTTCTGCACCAGAAACTCACCCCGCACGTAATCCCTTTGCTCATCGTTGCCCTTAGTGTCCTGATGCCGCAGATGGCATCGGCAGGCGCTTGGACGCTTGGAAAGGGCCAGGTATGGAGCAAATTCACCTACATGTCGTTATCGACCAACGAGCATTACGATAATGACGGAAACGTCGGTGAGATTCCTGCGCGCTATAAATCCCAGCAGCTCTATTTCGACGTTTACTACGGTTTGCATGATCGGATCGACGTCGGCGTAAAGATCCCATATATCAGCAATGAGTTTGTAGATGTTAGTCCCGAGCATCCTTTCCATGGAGCACCAGATAAAAAGGACTCGGGCTTGGGCGATGTGCGCGGAGTTGCCAAAATCAACCTCGTGCAAAGCGCTGATCTCGTGGGTACGCTGAAGTTGGGATTCAAGGTTCCAATGGGAGAGTATCGGGAAGTGCCCGAGGCTCTTTCCATAACTGGAGGTCAATGGGATTTTGACGTTGTTGCGCAACTCGGCCGGTCCTTTTGGCCGGTCCCGATGTACGGCAATGTCGATCTGGGGTATCGCCTGCGCGGCGAATACTCAGATCCCAATCACGACGACGCTGGCGGAGTTGACCGCACGTACACCCCAGGCGCAGAGTTTGTTTTTAACGCCGAGGCCGGTTATAGCCCAATGGACAAACTCCTCGTCGCCCTCAAGTATGAAAGCATCATAGGAGCCGAGTACGACACCATAAACAACCCCCCAGCAGGCAGCCAGGTAGAAACACTTAACCAAAGCGTCAGCTACTTGGTACCGACGGTCTTGGTTGGCCTCCATCCCAATGTGAGTCTTGAAGCTTCGGCGCGCATGACGATCAGCGGCAGCCGGTACTTCGCAGGTTCGACCTATGGGGTGGGGCTTTCTTTCACGGCCGCCTTGATTGAGCAG
>JAPOYQ010000549.1 GCA_026706505.1 Gemmatimonadota bacterium | reverse complement strand
CTGGGTATCTATATGCCTGATGGTCATTGTGCGTCGGCAGTGGATTGAAAACGAAAAGCTGCTCTATCCACTGGTCCAGGTCCCGCTTGAGATGATGCGGGATGAAGAGCGGGGAGGGGGCAGTAATGACGAAAAGCGTTCTTGGATCAAGCCTTTCTTCAAAAATCCGGTCATGTGGATAGGCTTTTCCATCCCCTTCCTGTTGGGATCTTACAGCGCTCTGTACAACTATTTTCCCTTCATCCCGGGCATGAGCCAGTTCAGCGACCAAGGCATCCTGACAGGTCAGTTTACCATCTTCAGGAATACGACCGTGCTCATCGTCATGTTCAATCTGGGCTTGGTCGGATTTGCCTATCTGCTCAGTCGAGATGTGGCCTTGGGGCTTTGGTTGTTTTTTCTCGTATCCAATATTGAGCGGGGCGTCTTCAACATTCTGGGCATCCAGAGCGCCGAAAAGCTGAGCCGCTTTGCCAATTCTAGCGGTCCCTACTTAGCGCACCAAGCTATGGGTGCCATGATCGTGCTGGTACTGTCCGGCCTGTGGATGGGCAGAAGCCATCTCAAGGGTGTATTCAGCAAGGCTTTCAAAGGGGATGAGGCGGTAGACGACAGGGACGAAATCTTGTCTTACCGAACCGCGGTTTGGGGTCTGCTCGTCGGCCTACTGATCATCAGCGCTTGGCTGTGGAAGTCGGGCCTTCCCCTATGGGTCGTCCCAGTTTTTCTCTTTGCTGTCTTCGTCGTCTTCATGGCCTTGACTCGGGCCGTGGTGGAAGGGGGAGTGGCAGTCATCCGCACGCCGCTGACACCGGCGGATTTCATCGTGTCGGGCCTGGGCACCAGCGTGCTGGGTGCCTCGGGCATCGTGGCTTTGGGCTTTACCTATGTGTGGGCAGCTAATATCCGCATCTTTTTTATGCCCTGTTTTGCCAACGCCTTGAAAATCGCCGAACTGCTCAAAGGGGATAGGAGGATGCTGATCTGGGGTGTGGCTTTGGCCGTGCTGATTGCCTTAGCTAGTTCTATATGGAGCGTCATGACGCTGTCCTACACCTATGGGGGCGTCAATCTCCACGGTTTCTGGTTCATTGGTGTACCCCGCAATGCGGCCAACTACATGGCCGTCATCCTGTCCAACCCCACCTCCGCTCATATAGGAGGCTGGTTGTTTACCGGATTAGGAGCGTTGGTGATGGGCCTGCTGGCCTATATCAGGGCGCGTTTTGTGTGGTGGCCCGTGCATCCGCTGGGTTTCGCCACCAGTACTTTCTTTATTATGAACTATGTCTGGTTCAGTGTATTCGTAGCGTGGGCCATCAAATCGGTGGTGCTCAAATACGGAGGACCGGCGCTGTACAACAGCACCAGACCGTTTTTCCTAGGTCTGATTATGGGACAGATCTTTGTCTCGGGGATGTGGCTGATCATCGACTATTTCACCGGCATGGTCGGCAACCAGCCCATTGGAGGTTCGTTCGTCTGAAAATCGAATAACGCGGGGAAGCCTTTATGAATGAACACGAGAAATACTTTTTCGATGTGAACGGCTATCTAGTCGTGCGGAAAATACTGAGCCCAGAGCTGGTCGCCGCCTTGAACGAAGCGATCGATCACAACCAGAACAGGGTGGGGCTGCGCGCTGGTGAGCAGTTGCTGTCGGCAAATTCCCCACTGCTGAAAGGGGACCACGGCCGCGGGGACATCATGGGAATTCTCAATTGGCCAAAACCTTGGTGCCAGCCGTTCCGCGATCTGCTTTCGCATCCACCGGCGCTGCGCTACATGTTCGACCTGATCGGCGATGAATTCCGCTTTGGCAATGCCAATGGCATCAGCATGACTGAGGGCGCAGAAGGCTGTGTGCTGCACGGGGGCGGCACGCTCGTACACAAGCACACCTACCGCTACGTCAATGGCCGCATGTGGAACAACCTCATGGGCGTTTGTTATCAACTCGCCGACGTCAATCCTGGAGACGGCGGCTTCGTCTGCATTCCCGGTAGCCACAAGGCGAACTTCGATACTCCAGCCGATGTCTTGACCATGGAGTACGATCTTGGCTGCTACTACCACGTTGCCATGAAAGCCGGAGACGCCCTCATCTTCACCGAGGGACTCACCCATGGCACGTTGCCTTGGAAGGGAAAGCACGAGCGCCGCACTCTTCTCTACCGCTACGCTGCTGGCCCCTTCGTCAACGCCAAGGGAATGAACCGCCTCGAAGAGTACTGTCCGTTCTACGACGAACTCACGCCGCTGCAGCAGGCGATCATGGAGCCTCCTTACAATCCGGGTCGGCCTAATATCTCCGCCTTACTCGCCGAGCAAGAGGCAGCCTAACTGCAGAGCTTGCCCATGCCGAATAAACGCCCCAACATACTGTTCGTCCTCACCGATCAGCAGCGGCCGGAATGGGTTGAGATGAATCCGGATATTCCGGTGCGCACTCCGCATCTGCGGCAACTCGCCGATCGCGGGATCTGGCTGGCCAACACCATCTGTCCGTCGCCTGTTTGCGCTCCTTCGCGCTCCTGCTTAGTGGCTGGACAGGAGTACGATCGCACTCAAGTGTGGGGTAACGACACCTACCCCCCTGACAATCTGCCCAAGTACCACCTGCGCCTGCGCGACGAGGCTGGATACCACGTCATGGCGGCAGGTAAACACCACGTGGGCAGTAATCAATCTGGAAACCCTCCGCAGTTTCACCGGGGAGTTGATGGCCGACAGGGGCTAGAAGAATGGGGGTTCTCCGACGCCATCTTCAACGCTGGCCTGAACCAAGCGAC
>JAPOYQ010000239.1 GCA_026706505.1 Gemmatimonadota bacterium | reverse complement strand
AGGTTTCGAAGGTTCCACTCATACGGCAACGGCCTGATCCGCCGTGATGCTGCGCGCCAGTGGCAGCGCCCAACCGGGGAGGTGCCGGCTGTTTTGAGACAGGTCGCGTTTCACCGCGTCGGGAAGATGACGACTCAAAATCGAAACGACCTGCGCGTCAGCAGCCTCGGGGCCAAGCCAGCGCAACGCTTGCACCACCGGCGCCGACGGCTTTCCCGCCCACTGCATGACGCTTGGCCCCGCATGGCGGAACTGGACTGTTCGTCCGTCGATCTTGACCGTCCTTGAGGAGCCATCTGTCACATAAGATGCCTTAGCAGGTAGCGCGTTGGTGAGCCCAAGCCGATCCGCTCGCCGATGAGGAGCCCGTGCTTGCCGCCCTGATGGCGGCCTCGGTGCGAGGGACCATCGCCTGAGAATCATCGCCGACCTGACCAATCCCGCCGATAGCTGGGGATGTGGTTCCTGCCAGCCTGGGAAATCGCCTCTTGACACGCAACCCTGTGGTTGCGTATAGTATATGTCAATGCACAAAGACCTAGTCTTCAAGGCGCTCGCAGACCCAACACGGAGGTTGATGCTGGACGAGCTCTCCGAGCGCAAGGAGCAGACGCTTTACGAGCTCTCAGTGCGCTTGATCATGCGACACAAGGTCGCCATCTCCCGACAGGCAATAGCCAAGCACATTGATGTCTTAGAAAAGGCGGGGCTTGTGAGATCAGAGAAGCGTGGCAAGTATCGGATGCTTGTCTTCAACGATGAACCCATCAAGACTGTCATGAACCGATGGCTCAAGTGACACTATGAAAAGAAAAGGAGGCCAGATATGCGCATTACACTCACCAGCGTTTTCGTAAGTGACCAGGACGAAGCGCTGAGGTTTTACACGGAGACCCTCGGCTTTGTGAAGAAGCATGACGTGCCTGTGGGGGAATTCAAGTGGCTTACCGTCGTCTCGCCCGATGACCCAGATGGGACCGAGCTTCTGCTTGAACCAAATGACAACCCGGTATCACAGGCCTTTCAGAAAGGGATATTTGACCAAGGCATCCCAGCGGCGTCCTTTGGCGTTACGGACATCGGTGCAGAGTGTGAGAAACTGAAGTCACTGGGCGTAGCTTTTACGATGGATCCGACAGAATTGGCCAACGTCACCGTGGCCGTCTTTGACGACACCTGCGGTAACCTGATTCAGGTAGTACAGACGTAACTACGACCGACCACACACGCCCTGCTTAGGATGAGGGCGCAGCCTAGCCCGCCCACATGGCCCTCGCGCACCGCCATGTGGATGGGGAACTCTCGTTTAGCCATACTTATTCCAGCGCCCCAGACGCCCGCTGTTGTGCTCCATAAGCTTCAAGCTCAGCCCGCTCTTCTGGCGTGACCGTCTCGCGCTCTGACAAACCAGCGGCAACTTGTGCAAACAGATCGACACTCCGCAAACCCATGACCGTGGTATGCACGGCGTCGTGACTGAGCACGTAGCGATAGAATTGTTCAGGGGCGGGCGCGCCGGGACCTTTTAGCAACTTCTCGTTGCGCGAGGCGTTCATGATCACCACGCCCGTATTGGCAGCCTGCGCTGCGGGAAAAACCGTTTCTTCCGGCTCTTTCATCGCGCAATTATACCAGCAAAGTACCGTATCAAAATGACCGGTGCGGACTGCCTGTTCCACTTGCACCCAATCGTGTCCGGTGACGCCGATAAAGCGCACTAGGCCCTCTTCGCGGGCTTGTTGGGCGGCTTCTAATGCGCCGCCGGGGCCCAGTGCTTGGTTGCGTTCTTCTTCGGTGTTTAAATGGTGGAGCTGGAAAATATCGAGGTAGTCTGTTTTGAGTGCGCGCAACGAGGTTTGCAATTCTTCGCGCGCCTCTTTGGCGTCGCGCCGCACGGATTTGCTGGCTAAGATGAGCTCGTGGCGTCGGCCCTGGATCGCTTGGCCGATCAACTTCTCGTCTTCACCGCCCTGATAGCTACGTGCCGTATCGACGTAGTTGACGCCACAATCGAGCGCAGCCTTGTATCCATCGACCGTCTCGCAATACGTGCCGCCAATGCCGAATCGGGTAACCTCGAGATTGGTGCGGCCTAAAATTGTCTGGGGAAGATCGCGGCTCATGGGATTACTCCTCCGAGAAAGATGTGATTTTAAGTTACAGTCTCCGCAACGCGGCACCGACGCTTGCCATGAGCTTCAACCGACATCTATACTATCGATATGTTTTAGACATCAGGGAGCCATCGCGCAAAGCAAATGTCGGCTCAAGAGAGTAATAGCAAAAACCCAACGCAGCCGCCAACACCACCAGACACTACCACCCAATTGCGAGAAACGAAATGAGCAACGGACCGCCAAAAAAGACTAAAGTCCGGCGATTGGCCAAGGTCTTGGGCGCAGTGGTGGTCTTGGTCATTGGCCTCGTTTTGTTCGCCAATATAAAGGCTGACAATACACCACTGCATCGGGCAGCAGCAGAAAATAAGGCTGAAACGGCCCAACTGTTAATAACATGGGGGGCTAACGTCAACACCAAGAACAGCGAGGAGGCGACACCACTGCACTATGCGGCGTGGAAAAATGCGACTGAAACAGCCCAACTGTTACTAACTCAAGAAGCCGAGATCTGTGCCAAGGACACATTGGGCCGGACACCGCTACACTGGGCGGCGTGGAACAACGCAATCGAAACAGCCCAACTGTTACTAACATGGGGGGTTAAGGTCAACACCAAGGACAGCAAGGAGGCGACACCACTGCACTGGGCAGCAGTAAACAATGCGACGGAAACAGCCCA
>JAPOYQ010000818.1 GCA_026706505.1 Gemmatimonadota bacterium | reverse complement strand
CCGCCACTCAGAAGGTGACGCCGAAGAGCCGTTACGCTGTGGGAACTCGAAGGCTGCGTCAAAATGCGCGCCAGCGACTGATTTGTTCCTTCAAGTCGGACAGTAATTCAGGAATAGCGTTCTGCTCCGCCTCTTTTCTACCGACGATCCGGGCGATTTCGGGAACTGATCGCTGGACTTCGGTCGCGAAGACACCCATCGAGGTCTTGGCGTGGTCCCGTTGCTGAACAGCCCCTTCGCCCAAGCTGGCCACCTGATCAGTGATCGTCTTCATTTGCGCTACCTTGAGGCCAAAGTGGTTCGCGTAATCATCCCGCTTGCGGGTCAAGATGTCCCACAGCCATTGCTCCGGAGAGCCATCGCCCGGCAGAAACACAGGCTGTAGCGAATAACGATACTCGCTCGCGACGGTCTTCAACTGGTCTTCCAGCGAACGCGCATCGCCGTCCAGAACGACTGCGAAGTCCGACAGCTTGCCGAACTTGCCCAACATGTGGATGTGGCTGGGGAACTCATCTTTCCCGGTGTTTCTCCCAATGAAGACGTCTCCATGACGCAAGTCCAACTCAACATTGAGCACATCGAACACACCCTCGATGATCCCTTCGGCGACTTGGTCCTCGCAGAGAATGGAGAGCTGATCCCGAGACCGCCCGTATAGCGCTTTCTGGAAGATGTCGCGGTAGAGCGGCTCACGACATACATGTCCAGTTTCGTGATCGCGATCCAAAAAAATCCGTGCCTCCGGTGGCACGCTGTCCAGCACGACTGGGCTGTGGGATGCGACGATGATTTGCAACTTCTGGCGCAAAGCGCTTCGTTGCAGCTCCAGCATCACTTGCTGCTGGGTGTAGGGGTGCAGCCCCGTATCCACTTCGTCGATCAGGACGAGTGCGTTCTTGAGCTGGGAGATGTCCTTCGAGATGCGCACGACGGCCCGCTCCCCGGAGGACATGTGGAACTCGGAATAGCGCGCCTCGTCGGCGCTGTGGAGTTCGGCGAACAGCAGGTCGCGTGAAGATTGGTCACTGATTAGATCAAGGCTGCGATACCTCCACGGCAGAATGCGGTGGGCGAAGATCAGCAAATCCGGGCCGACGGCTTCCGCAGCGACTTCCTTTCTTCCGAGTTGCAGCAGGCCGCGAACCTCCGAAGGGCTGGCCAGATTAGCGAGGGTGCGCAGGTACAGGTCCCGTTCGGGAAGGGAGCCACTTCGATTCCAGTTCCTGCCCCGCTCCTTCTCGCCCCTCTTCCAGATCATGGAGTGGCTGTCGCCTTGGTGCACGTATTGAAATTCAAGCTCAGTCTGGGGTAATGGATCTGACTGCACTGTGTGCTGTTGACTGGTGAAGTTCGGGAACAGTCGGCTGGGTGCGAAGTCTCCCAGGCGGCGACCAGGTACACGATAGGCGCAGGCACAGGCAAACAGCACCGTCGACTTGCCGGAGCCATTGGGACCAGCCAACACGGAGACGGGGCTGTCGAATGAAATCCGGAGGTCGTCGATGCCGCGCAAGTTGGTTATGCGCACAGCCTCAAGAGCCTCGTCGCGCTGGCCCCTGCTTGCGCGCAACGCATTCCACGCCTCTTCGAGTTCTTGGTCAATCTGGGACATGTAGGCAGCCCTCTCGTGAGGACGGCATTCTACTTGGGCACACCGGGGCCGCAACTTCTCTTGGAGCGCCCAATATCAAAATGGAAAATAGAAACTAATGAAATCAATGGGTTATGAGTTATCCAAATCTAAATCTCCTTCTTTTTCAATTAGTTATAAGGATGCTTGTTTCCATCATGAATGTCTGTATCCTCTTGGTGCCATAACCGTACACAGATACAACCAGCCAAACACCCTTGGAGGATCACTTATGGACCAACGCTTTGGGGAACGCCCTGCCGAGTCCTCTTCAGCCCTTAGCCAAGACTGGGACGGCACCACAGTGCCCGACTCTGCCGCGAAGCACCCGGTCCTCTCCCGTCTGATGGAGGAGGTGCGCAACCAGAAGCACGTCGAAGCCCGCTATGACCGAGTCCACAATCGGCACAATCGGGGTCGATGATCGCTTGATCTCTGACCGGAGCAAGAGCGTTGAGGGCCGGTTAGACACGGTTCTCGTCAAGACCGCGAGCCGGTGCAACATCGACTGCTCCTATTGTTATGTGTACAGAGGGCCGGATAGTAGCTGGCGTCTTCAGCCAAAGCGCATGTGTCGGCAAACAGCGGAGGTGCTATGTAAGCGGTTGATTGAGCACGCACGGCGGCAGCAGGAGGCGGGCTTCGCCATCGTCTTGCATGGAGGAGAGCCTCTGCTGCTAGGCTATAGTGGTCTCGCACTTATACTGCGAGGCTTACGTGCGAGTCTGGTTCCCGAGCGCTATCCCATTAGCGTCCAGACCAACGGAACGCTCATAAGCGGAAAACTGCTTGACCTCTTTGCCGAGACCCGCACAAGCCTGTCGGTAAGCATCGACGGGCCACCACATGTCAACGACCTTGCTAGGTTAAGCCATCGTGGGGAAAGCACTTACGCCGCCACGATTCAAGGCATTCGCCTGCTCGCCTCGCACCCGGATAGCGAGTTTCTGTTCGCTGGCACTTTGTCTGTGATTCAGCCAGACGTTGACGCCAAGATTATCTACCGATTCCTCAAGAAGTTGGGTTCCCCGAGCATGGATTTTCTCCTTCAGGATGGGAATCACGACCGTATGCCCGCCGGGAAGGCGCATTTTTCCAGTATGGAATACGGGCAGTGGTTGAACAGCCTTTTTGACTTGTATCTCTCGGACCCTTCACCAGTTCCC
>JAPOYQ010000933.1 GCA_026706505.1 Gemmatimonadota bacterium | reverse complement strand
TTAGCACCTCAGTCAGGGGGACGCCCGACCACTGGGCCGCGCTCATCAAACCAAAGGGCCGGCGCTGATTGCCAGCGCACTCCAGCAGCACAGTGCCCATGGGTTTGACCGAGGGCTTCAACTCGTCCAAGGCAATTTCCACTGGCCGCTCGACTAGTCCTCGCACCGCGATCTTCCACGGCTGGACAAAATCGATCAAGTCGGAACAGCGCGTGCGCACAAAGAAGTGCTCATTGGGAGTGATCAAGGTGGCGGGCGTGAGCGCGGTCAAATCGGTGTGGAACCGCGCGTCGAGTCCATCGCCTAGTTGCAGAGGCTCTTTGCCGTCGAGGAAGCTCTGATTCCCCAGCAATTCGCCGTCGGCAAAAAGATCGGGATCACCCTCTGGACGGGCACACGAAAAACCCAAGGCCAGCGCACCACCCGCGCCAAGCGCCTGCTGGATAAACGTCCTGCGCGTCCATTCCTCCATCGTCTGCTCTCCTAAGGTAGCCTTTTTTACTGACGTTACGCATCGGCACCGAACCGGTCGATGTAGGGGCGTCCCTTGTGGGCGCCCATGCGACACCGCGTATGCAGCCAGCGGGATCCGACGAGGGCAACTACAAGGGTTGCCCCTACAATGCGTAACGTCAGTTTTTTAGGGCCTCAGCCACGGCCTTCAGCGCCTCCAGCCGCATCTCGAGCAATTCCCCGGGCGTACCGCTGTGCAGGTCCACCTGCACCAAATCGGCCCGGCCATCCTGCCTGTTGACCAAGCGAGCCGGACCTTCCTGGTGGAGTTGTGCCAAACCTGCATCACCGGTTTTTGCCGCGACGCTGCCCAGATGACGCCACAATTCGACATCTTCGATGCCTTCGCGCCAAGCCTCCCGCCGCTTGCTGGTGATCGGCCCCTGCTCGGTGGCATAGACCATGCCGTAGCTGGGATAGCGGCCCGCGTAGTCGTTGAACTGTCCGCCGTCGTCTCCCCAGACCCACATGCCAGCGCCGTCCAACCCCAACTCGACGGTGGCCATGTGGTGCAGGCGATAGTACCGGTGGGGATCGCTGGCTTTGGAACTTCCCACGACGTACTGGGAGCCAGCGTGTTCTTCCGCCAGCACGTGGGCGAGAATTTCGGGGTGTTGGCGGTAGTACTTTAGCGGACAGCAGTGGATGTCAATGGCATCGGGATACTTTTCCAGCATCTCCAGCGAAATCTGATGATCCTCCCAAATGAGGATCGTCGGATCGACCTCCTTGGCAAATTTCGACGACGGAATAATGTACTCGACAAATCCCTCGTCGCCGGGCTCATCGACCCAGTAAAAGGCCCATTTATCCGTCGGATAGCCCCTCGCCTGCATGTGGTCGCGGATTTGCCGCACCCACTCTTTGAATAGGGCTTCGTGCTCGGGGGTGCCGACCACCCGCACGTCAGCCGCGCGGTGAGAAATGACGTCCACGACACCGCATTCAAAACCGGTCCACAGCAGCCACTGTCTCACATAGGGCCGGTACGCGAGCATCTCGTCGAGTTTGGCAAAGTCAACCTCAATCGGTTGGACAAACTCACCAGTCGCCTTATCGACCTTGGGCCAGGGGATGTACGCGTGGTGCAGCACGTGGGCGTTGGCATAGCAGCGCTCGAGTTCCGCGGCGGCTTGCTGCTCGTACCCCTGCGATGGAGTCCAGGTAAAGTAGCCCCACGACTGGGCGATATACGTCGGATCGCCCGGCATCTCCACGGGGAACACCGTGGCGCTGAGCGGAATCTCAAAGTGCGCATCGCCAACGGTGACCGCGACCTTGCCCTCGTACTGTTGCGGCTTGAGGCCCCGCGAGTGGAGCACCAGCCACACTTGGCGCGTCATGCCCGGCGGCAGGATCGCGCCGCCGTCTTCGAGGGGAGGCAAAGCGTCGTCGAAAAATAGGAATCCACTGCCCACGACATGGGTTGCAATATGTCGCGTGATCTGCGCGTCCGGCCAGACATCCTCTCCCCCAACTCCCCTCAATGCGCCCACTTCGACTTGGATATTCAACGGCTCAGTGGTGTTGTTCGACACGTTGAAAGCGACCGGTTCGTACTCGCCGATCATCATGTCCGCGTGCAACTTGGGCGCAACCTCGGTTATCGGTCGCGCAAACGGGTTGGTCCGATGCGACCACATCGAGTCAGTCGGCTGCCATATGATCGCGGCTCGCTCGTCGCGGCGGCTGAAATAGGCACCCATCGCCGCGCAAATTCTGCGGCCGACCTCGGTGTGGGGCAACCCCTTGGAGTAATCCACTTCTTCGCCACCGTTGCCGGAGAAAACGACGCGCTCCAAGGTTTCGAGTTGGCGCAAAACAGCGGCCGCGTCTGCTCCCTGCATGGACATCACCTGATTGCGGGCGGTTTGGACAAAGTAGAGGTCGATATTCTTCTGCACGGCGTGCTCGGCCCGCTTTAACGCGTCGCTTTCGATCGCGCCTTGGTCGATTCCAGCTTCTGCAAAAGAAACAGCCGCCGGATCGCCGTGCTCCTGCATCACCTCAATTTCGTCCACGAATCCGTAAAAGCCGCCCTTGGCGACGTATATTGCTAAGTGGCGCCCGCGGGTTTTCAGACCTTGGGCGACAAAGCGATGGCGCACGTACTGATCTTGGGGAATCGCCTCATTGATCAGATCGGCCACATAGTGCCAAGTCTGGCCATCGTCGGACACATAGGCGAAGAGCGCCGCGGGAAAGGTGACTTGGGACGCGCCGGAAGTGGTGTCAAAACCAAGGGCATCGATAGCGTAAACATCCCCGAGATCGACAGAGATGAGGACGCCGGGCTTGCGAC
>JAPOYQ010000368.1 GCA_026706505.1 Gemmatimonadota bacterium | reverse complement strand
CCCGTGCCGGCGTTGTTGGTGCCCAAGCGAAAGTCGGCGAGGCGCTCGCCGGCCGTTTGCCAATAGACGAACGCATCGTCAATCCAATAGGTCGCGCCCAGATCTACCTGCCACCGCAAGCCCCCTTCGAGGGCCGTGCCACGCGACTCAGTAAACTGCTGATGCACCTCGATGACCCCGTACGTATTAAGATCCCCGTCGAGCCAAAAGAAGGGGTCGGTCGCCCGCGATCCATTGATATACGTGCCGCCCTTTTCCTCGACCCCAAGGCTGATGTTGTCGCCGACGGCAATGACTTCGATTTCGGCAAGTGCGCCATCGAGCTGGTGCTCATCGACGAGGAAGCGGATGAACTGGATCATTTGCCACCTAGAGTTAGCGGCCACCCGCGAATCCGCTTGGCCGGTAGCCACTACCTTGTTGCGGCCTCCCGTGGTGGCAGTATTGGCATCGCCGGTAAACTCCGGAGCGGTAAAGTCCGCGCTGCCTCCGGTGCCGCTTAGTTGTTCTACAGCGCGGGTGGTATCCTCCACAGCCGGCTTGAACCCAAAGCTGACATACGTATCCAAGTTGGGCTTGGTCGTGCGATAGATTGGCGCGAAGCGATATACGTCCTCTAAGGCCGCCACGTGGGCACCTGTAGAAGCGAAAACGCTGAACTGGCGAAAAGGCTTGGCCCCCTCTTCATCGGGAAAGTGGATGCGGATCTCTTTGGCCAGTACCGCGCGACCCAAGTCGATTTGCACGATCCACTTGTCGAGCGGGTCGCCACCGGCTGGCTTCCAAAAGGTGGTTGCATCCCCGTCGATGATCCGGGGAGCGGCGTTGGGGTTACTCAGTGCAGACCAGATGCCACCGGGCACATCGCCGCGCTCATTGGTCGGGTGGACGAAGAGATGGGCATCGAGCGCGGCGTTGATGTCCTTGCGGAACTTGATCAGCCCCAAGTGCCCCTCCGGCGTGAAGATGTTTAACTGCGGCTTAAGCGACCAGTTGGCCTCCCAGGTCTCTTGGCTGTCGAAGGTGAGAAACTCGGCGCGGGCGTGGCAGGCGAGTATCAGCGCTAAGGCGATGGCACGGTTGTACATGAGTGCTTCCCTCAATAAGCGATGTTAATAGGCCGCAGTTGTAGGGCGCTCTTGTCTTCGGCCTCGACTCCGATGCCTAAAAGATAAAGGCCCGGGGCGAGCGTCTCACCCCGTTGGTCGCGGCCATCCCAGTGCAACTGCTGGGGGCCGGACCCCTGCTGACCGCGCTGGACTTGAGCCACCCGGCGACCGTCCAGCGAAAACACTTGCAACTGCACTGGCACTGATTGCGGCAGGGCGAAGAGCGAGTAGGAAATGACCAACTCGTCATTGACCCCGTCGCCGTTGGGGGTGATCACGCCGCTGGAAAAGCGCACATCCTGCACTAATTGCGGATTGGTCGCGCTTGCGGCCAAGACTCGTAGGCTATTGGTGCCGATCGCATCGCTGACGTCCCCGCTTTCGACAGGCTGCGGCAACTCGGTACCACCGGAGTTAAAGACCTCGCCTTCAAAGGTGCGCGCAAAGTCGAAAACTTCGGCAGCAAAGGTCACCCGCAAGTTAGGATTGTAGGCACTGCTTATGCGCTGCGGCAACTGCACCACAAAGCCGTCGTCCACAACCTCTACCCCGGCTGGATCGGTTGCAATTCCATCCACTTCCAGCCCCTTGAACTCGGTTTGGGTGCTGCCGGTGCTAATCCGCAGGGCGTCAAAACCCACCTCACCAGCCGCGAATTCCGCCTTGATGTCGTAGGTAAAATCCGTCATCTCGCCCAAGGCCACCTCGGCCACGCCGCGCGCCGGGTTGGGCTGGCCGAGTTCGGCCACTTCGGCCACGACGCGGCTGGCCAAGATCGGCGAGGTCTCAATCCACAGGGAATCGAGGCGCACGAATTCGTCGAACCGCTCGCTGTGCAGCACCACCTTAATTTGCAGATGGGACCCCCGATTGAGGTTGAGAGGCCGGTCGGACTCAGTGGTCGGAAAAGACCAGAACGTCCAGTTTTGTTGGTCGTACTCAATGCCGGCGCGGAGCCCCGGCTTGGGCCGAGTGGAAAGGGTCAGAGTGCCGCCCAACCCATCGGCATTCGTAACGGCCGCGCTCTGGTTTTTCAGCACGCCCTGATAGCGTTTTTGCTCGACGACGACGCGCGTCCCCATATCCGTAAACTCGTAGTAGATATCCGGGTCTGAATCGATTCCGGTGCGTGCTTCGACCTCGATCTGCACGTTGGCATCCGGGGCTTCCTCGGCCACGCCGTTGACTAGGCGCATGGGCGTAGCCTTCCAGAACAGCCGACCGAAGTTGACGACCGTGCCGAGGTCAAAAATGACCGTCTTGTACGTGGCCCGCTTGGGGATTCCCTCTCCCCAAAGGAAAAACTCGGCCACCGTCCCTTTACGCGCTGTGCCTGAATGGCCAGCCGACTGATTCGTCGCCTCGTCGAGGATTGAATTCTTGCGCTTGTAGCGGACGTAGCGGACGTATTGCAGGGGAAAATCAGCCACGATCTTGGGGACGACATTCTCGCGCGCCTCGACGATGATTTCCCCGATGGGGGGTCCGTTGGGCGTGTGCAGCACGTCGTTGTTGGTGTCTGGGGCGATCGACACCTCAAAGGCCGGGATGGCGTCTTCCTCTAGCGGGGTCCCGTCCGAGCGGAAAAACCCTTTGTCCGGCGTACTCATAGCAAAGCGGAACAACGGCACCGGCACCCCCAAATCAATGGTGTAGTACTCGCTGTTGATGCTATTGCTGGTCACCGGATTGTACGTCTTGCCGCTG
>JAPOYQ010000426.1 GCA_026706505.1 Gemmatimonadota bacterium | reverse complement strand
AGTGCTTGGGTGGGACAGATAGGGATTAAGGTGTTGGTCTGAGTATCTTTAACGGATCTCTTCGATATAGTCGTCGGTGTTTCCATCCCTATCTAGGATGGCGTACACGCGCTCCACTGGGTGACTCGACGCGGTCTGTTTCTGAATGAGCAGACCGTGTTCTGTTGGAGTGATCTCAACTTCTACGTCGGGATTCATGCCGTAGCGGTCCCTCAGTTTCTTGGGGATGGTGATTTGTCCTCGTTCAGATATGCGCACGTGACCTCACTATAAATTTTAGATTCATAAAATCGTACCAGTCTATCACGGGACGCACAAGTCTTCCGCTTATGAGTCAGGCTTTAGGCTCGACCCGTTCTTGGCGCTATATTATGACATTATCACTCGAAACCACGACCTCAATTAGCGCCGTTCAGGCGCGGGAGAACGGAACATGAAACTGATTCTCGTAGGTTGCGAATACGCCGGTAAGACGACTTTGGCCAACGCCATCGTCGGTTGGATCGAGCGCACCTTTGGCTCGTCGCGCACCTTTCACGACCACTTCAGCCTGCCGTGCAATGAGTTCCCCGTAGAGGAACAGGAGCAACTGCTGGCTCTCAGCCCTCGGCTGAAGGAGATGTTCCAGCGCTACATGATGAACTACCACTTTCATTCTGCTTTCTACAGCGACCCGGACCACAACTTGGTGGGGTTCCACATTGAAGAGGCTGTGTACGCGCCCCTGTACTACGGCTACGGGGGCCGAGGTGAGTACGGCGACCGCGCCGCACTGGCTCGTTCCTTCGACGAGGAGGTCATGCAGCACGCGCCCGACACGGTACTCGTGCTGCTGCGCGCGCGGCCCGAAGTCATTGCCCAGCGCATGCGCGAGCAGCCGCACGAGCGGCCAGTGGTGCAGGAAAAGGACATCGAGCACGTGTTGCAGCGCTTTGAGGAAGAGTTCCGCGATTCGCTGATCCGCAAGAAATTTGCCCTCGACACGTCCGACGCCACAGTGGAGCAGACCTTGACGGAGTTCGCAGGGGAAATCAAGCAGCACCTGAGCGAAACCGACCGCTTGCGCCTTTTGGCCCACCAGAACTGGCCGACCTAAGCCATGCTTCAGCCCTTTCTCGATTGGTATGGCGTTTGGGCCGGCCAAGCTGGCATCGAAGACGGCCAAGCTTGGGTGCAAGACCCGCCGGTCGGCGTGCGGTTGGCCGTGCAGGAGGCACGCAAATCCCCGGTCTTCATTGAGCCTGAGCACCCTTGGGAAGCGGGTGGCCTGACGCCGCAAGCTATGCTTTGCGATGGCGGCGTGCTGAAGATGTGGTACATCTCCCGCGGCGCTGGGGACGACCAACTTCCCTTCATTGCGTACTCCGAGAGCGCGGACGGTTTTTGTTGGGAACGTCCGGCGCTGCATTTGCAAGAGTACGACGGCAGCACGGCCAACAACCTGCTTTTCCGCTTCGGCGACTTTGGGCTGCAATCCGTGTTTGTGGATCCCGTGGCCCCGCCGGAGGCTCGCTACAAAGCGATGGCGCGCGATTCTATTACCTATCACGAGGGCGCGCCGGTGCCCGCGATGACGCGGGAGCGCAAGTGGGCCATTCGCCGCGCCATGCAAGAGGCCGGCTACACGCCAGAGCAGCGGGCCGCCGCCTTGTATTTCGTCGGTTTGCTCAAAGGTGCGGTGTCGCCCGACGGCAAGCAGTGGACCTTCTTGGAGGAGCCGCTTTTGAACGTGGGCCGCACCGGACTCGACAGCCACAACATCGCCGCGTACGACGCGGAAGCTGGCCAATACGTGGCCTATTTGCGCGGCCATCAAGATCGCCGCCGCATCGTGCGCCGCACCGAGGGCGCGGAGTTCGGGAATTGGTCGCCGCCGCGTCCGGTATTTGGTGCGGATCCGCAAGACCCCATAGACGACGATGTGTACGCATCGGGCTATTGCCGCTATCCCCACGGCAGCTTCCACCTGATGTTCCCAGCTATGTACCACCGCTGGACGGCCACGGTAGATGTGCAATTGGCGACCAGCCGCGATGGCTTGCTGTGGAGCCGGCCCGAGCGCAAGCCCATCATCTCCTGCGAGCCGGAAGGGTACGGCATGGTGTTTGCCTTCCCGGAAGTGGTCCCGCTCGATTCGGAGACGTGGGGAGCGATGTTCATTGGGCAGTACGACTTGCACGACTGGGGCGAGCGGTACGACCCAGGCCGCCCTGCGGAATGGCGTTGGGCCACTTGGAAGCGGGATCGGCTGGTAGCTCTTGAAGCGCCGGTGGAGGGGCGCGCAACGCTGGTTGAACGCGAGTGCGAGGGCCGCGAGCTGACGCTCAATTTCCAGACGCAAAAGGAAGGCGGTTGGATCAAGGCCGAGTTGGTCGAGCCGCCTGCCTCGCCGGCCGCGCCGGTGCAGGCCATAGAGGGCTTTGGGCTAGAGGAGGCCGACGTGCTGGCTGGCGACGAGTTGGCTGGGGTGGCGACGTGGCGGGGCAGCAGCGATTTGTCGGCCTTGCGCGGCAGGCAGGTGGCCATTCGCCTGCACATAGGCCGGGCGAAGGTGTTTGCGGTGGAGATGTGAGGAGATGGACGCCGACCGGAGAATCATTATCATCGCCGGACCGCACAATTGACAAATTCCTTGGCGCAGTAAGGGGACCCTGCATCCCTCTCCGACCTCAGACGAGAGATTTGCGCCTTTACCATTTTTGTATATCCTTATTGTATATCCAATTCAAATTGAAGCGAGGTCATAGTATGGCGACGGCACACACGAAAGTTTTTATGAGCAACAAGAGCCAAGCGGTGCGGCTGCCCAAGGCCGTTGCACTG
>JAPOYQ010000635.1 GCA_026706505.1 Gemmatimonadota bacterium | reverse complement strand
CCGTCGGCTTGGTAGTAGGCGCGAGCTTGGTTTTGGTAGGCTACGACCAAGCTGGCGGCCAGGGAACCGCTCTGGATACCCACATTCATCTTGTTGTAGATGTCCCCATAGCGGCCCATGTACTCGCCGCGCACCTCAATTCCATAGCGGTTGGTCTGATTAAAGTCGGCAATCAACTCTTGCAGGGCATCTTCGCGCTGGCCGGTGTGTTGATACCAAAAGACGATTTTCTGCCCTTGAGGATCGAGGGATTCGAGACTGATCGGCTGATCGTCAATGGCCTCTTGCTGGCCGCCACAAGCCCACAGAAGGGCACATCCAACCAACGTCATCGCACATTTTGCTTTCATCGCGTTATCCTTTGAGCCCAGATATGGAAATGCCTTCGGTGAATTCGCGCTGAATGAGAAAATACGCCAAGAGTACGGGAGCAGTCGCAATGACGGCCCCGGCCATCTGCAGGTGGATCTCGGTCCCGGCCTCACTGGCAAACTGCTGCAAACCCACTGCGATCGGACGCCAATTCGGCGTATTGGTCACTAATAGGGGCCAGGCTAAGGCGTTCCAGGAACCAATAAACGTAAACATGCCGACCGTCAAAAGGGGCGCCCGGCACAGGGGGACCGCGATCTGAAACAGAAAGCGCACGTGGCCGGCCCCCTCAATCCGGGCCGCATCCCACAGCTCATTGGGCAAGCCCCGCATAAACTGGCGCAAGAGAAAGATGCTAAAAGCGCTAGCCATAAAGGGAATGGTCAGGGCCGGCCAGCTATTGAGCCACGCAAACGGCGTATTGCGGTGTAGCCACGTCACGACGAGAAAATTCGGCACGATGGTTACGGCCTCGGGGATCATCAGCGTAGCCAAGACGCCGGTAAATATCACATCTCGTCCGCGAAACTGCATGCGCGCCAGCGGATAGGCCGCCATCACCGAGAACAGCAGGGTCCCACTGACCTGTAGGACCGCGATGATCAGCGAATTCTCAAAGTAGAGACCAAAGTCCGCCTCTTGCCACGCTTCGATATAATTGTCCCATTGCACGCGCTCGGGCAGCAACGCCCGCCGCAGCGATTCGCCGCGGCTCATAAAAGAGGCCAACAGCATCCACGCGAACGGAAAGCTCGCAGCCAGCCCCCCCAAGCTCAAGCCGCAGTAAATCAGCCTAGCTTTGCCGCTCCTAGTCGCCATAAAACACCCGCCTGCCGAGCACCCGGTTTTGCAGCAGCGTCAACGCCAAGATCGCGATGAAGAGCACAAAGGCCATCGCCGAGGCATAGCCGGCGTTGTGGTACTCAAAAACCTGATCGAAAATGGCAATACTGAGCACATCGACCGAGTCGCGGGCACCGGGCGTCCGCAGGATATATACGTGATTAAAAGCTTTGAAGGTCCCAATGACGGCCACCATCGATAAAAAGAACAGGGTTGGCGAGACCAAGGGCAGGGTAATGTGGCGGAAGACTTGCCACTCGCCAGCGCCGTCCATCTCCGCGGCCTCGTAGTATTGCTTGGGGATAGCACTGAGGCCGGCCAGTAAAATCACCGTATCGTAGCCGACGTAGACCCAAATGTTGTAGAGGATAATCGAGGTCAGAGCCAAGCTCGGGAAGACGCTGTCCACCCACGCGGGGTGCGAAGCAAAACCGGCTCCTTCTAGTAACAGGGCGACGACGGACTTGCTCTCGTAGAGCCAGCGCTGATTCTCCAGTCCCCAAAGGCTCCAGAAGCGGTTGGCCAGCGAGGAAGGGTGCGGGCTAAAGATGGTGCGAAAAACCACGGCTGAGGCGATAATCGGCGTGACATACGGTAGAAAAAACAGCGTGCGAAACGCGCCTCTGACCCGCGTGATCTTGAAGAGCAAATACGCCAGTCCGGTGGCCAAGCTCAGTTGGAACGGGATCGTCCCAACCGCGTAGAAAAATGTGACCTTGAAGCCGTTGTACAGCGCTGGATCACCCGTCTCGACTAGGCCACCCAAACCCTGGGCCAATCCCACCCAAAGTCCCAACAGTGCGACCGCGCCCCAAGCGATGCGGACATAAAGGGGACGCAGACCGCGCTCGGAGCTTCCCGTCGCCAGTATTGGCGATGCCAACGAGGCGCGCAGGCGATAGGCCGCCCAAACGAGACCGATTCCGGCGACGAAGGGCAACAGATACTGCGGATCTCCTAAGGCGCGGACATAGTGGTCGAATCCAACCACCGCTTCCTTCTTGATCCGCCACCTGTGCAGGCTGACGTACAGGGCATAGCCAATAGGGAAGAGTCCAAACGCGCCCAGCACGACAAGTGCCGGCGCGAGGAGGCCCCAAGCAAGCTGTTGTTCTCTGCTGCGGGTACTCATGGGCGTGCGATAATGCTGAGGGAGAGGCTAAATGCGGGGAGAATGTGGCCTAGTCCCTATGCTCGGCAGGATCAGGCCAAAAGAAGAAGGCTCCTGAAGCGTTCCCTTCAGAAGCCGATATTGGCTGCCCCCCTAGGGCTCGAACCTAGAACCTCCTGATCCAGAGTCAGGCGCACTTCCAATTGTGCTAGGGGGCAACTAACGCAAATAATGGCGGAGAGGGAGGGATTCGAACCCTCGGTACGGGTTGCCCCGCACAACAGCTTAGCAGGCTGCCACCTTCGGCCACTCGGTCACCTCTCCGCGACCTTCGCAAAATAAAATTTTAACGTGCTCCCATCGCTAAAAAAGAATGGGATTGTGGCGGCATCAAATAGTAAACTGGCGGAGGGTGAGGGACTCGAACCCTCAAGGGCGTGAGCCCGGCGGTTTTCAAGACCGCTGCCTTACCAATTAGGTCTAGCCCTCCACAGGCA
>JAPOYQ010000473.1 GCA_026706505.1 Gemmatimonadota bacterium | reverse complement strand
CATTGCCCGGCCAATTATAGGCTATGAGGCCCTCCATGGCTTCTGGGCTGATTTTCTTGGAGGGCTTGTTTTGCGCGCGGCAGGTTTCGTCTAGGCACATTTCGACTAAGACCGGGATGTCTTCCCGCCGCTGGCGCAAGGGAGGGATGTCGATGGGGATCACGTTGAGGCGGTAGTACAGGTCTTCGCGGAAGGCACCGGTTGCGACGGCGTTTTCGAGGTCGCGGTTGGTCGCGGCGATGATGCGCACATCAGCGCGATGGACCTGTGGGTCTCCGAGCGGTTGGAACTCGTGGGACTCTAGGACGCGCAGAAGTTCGACCTGGTTTTTGTGCGAGACCTCGCCGATTTCGTCGAGGAAGAGGGTCCCGCCCTCGGCGAGGGTGAAACGGCCGGGCCGGTCGGCGTGGGCACTGGTAAAGGCCCCGCGCTTGTGGCCGAACAATTCACTAGTAAAAAGCTCTTCGGTGAAGCCGCCGCAGTTGACTGCCACAAAGGGAGCGTCGCGGCGTCTGCTGCGATCGTGGATGGCGCGCGCGACCAGATCCTTGCCGACGCCAGTCTCACCGCGCAAGAGCACCGGCACGTCTGTTTCGGCCACTTGTTTGATCGTGGCTGCGGCGGCCTGCATGGCTGGGCTGCGGCGCACGAGGCGGCGGAAAGGGGCTTCTTTTTCGAGGCGATGGTGGAGCTTGCGGTTTTCGACGACGAGCTCGAAGCGGTCGAGTGCGCGGGCGACTACGACGCGCAAGTGGTCTAAATCAACGGGTTTGGTCACCACGTCGTACGCGCCTTTGCGCATGGCTTCGACTGCGGTGTGGACGTTGTCGTGGTCCGTGAGTATGATGCACAGGGTGTCGGGGTGTTGCTGGCCGACCTCCTGCAAAAGTTGCATCCCAGCGGAGCCGGGCATCTGCAAGTCGAGAATAGCTAGGTGGAAATTGCCGGCTTTCAGCATCCGGCGCACTTGGGTACCGTCCGCGGCGGTTTCAATGGCATAACCGGGTTTTTGCAATGCCTCTTGCAGCCCTTCGCGGATAAAGAGCGATTGGTCGGCGATGAGGATGTTGGCCTGCAGTTGGGGCATGAGCTTCTGTTGACAGTGACGGTAACGGGACTAGCTTGTCCTGCATGGAGAATAAGCAAAACGTCGCCGAACACAAGAGGCGCAACCGAGACATGTTCAACGCCATTGCCCGGCGCTACGATTTGCTCAACCACTTGCTCAGCGGCGGCGTTGATGTGTACTGGCGGCGACGCGCCCTCCACGCAGCTTGGGACAAGCACCCGCAGCGCATCTTGGACCTGGCTACTGGTACCGGCGATTTTGCGCTCGCGACTGACCGCTTGGGGCCGCAGCAGGTCGTCGGTATCGACATGGCCATTGAGATGCTGCGGTTGGGGGCGGCCAAGATGGCGGCCAAAAGCCCGTCCGCGCGCGTGGAGCTGTTGGTTGGCGACGCCGAGCAGCTGCCGTTTCAGGACAATACCTTCGACATGGTGACCGGGGCCTTTGGGGTGCGCAATTTTGGCCACATCCCCAGTGGCTTGGCCGAGGCTCATCGGGTGCTCAAGCCGGGTGGCCAGCTCTTGGTGCTCGATTTTTGCGAGCCTACTGCGCCGCTGTTCCGGCAATTGTACTTATTCTATTTCCACAAAGTGCTGCCCTTAATCGGCGGCCTAATCTCCGGTCAGCGCCGGGCCTATGCCTATCTGCCGCGCTCGGTGGGGACCTTTCCCCAAGGGCGGGCCTTTGTCGAATTGCTCGTCGCGGCCGGGTTCAGCCAGACGCGCTACACGCCCATGACCCTGGGGATTGCCGCGGTGTATCAGGGCGTCAAAGGGCCGGTTGACGAATAGGATACCCATAGGTATTATGTACTAAACGCAGGAGAAATAAGTGATTTACGACGATCTTATCGGCCGCGCCGATCTCGCAGATATCCACGACAAAGTGCTGGCTGGACAGCGCTTGAGCTTGAACGATGGCCTGCGTCTGTACGCCTGCGATGATCTGCCTGTCTTGGGCTATCTGGCCAATATCGTCCGCGAGCGCAAAAGCGGCGACACGGCGTACTACGTGCGCAATCAGCACATCAACTACACCAATATCTGCAACAAGCTCTGTAAGTTCTGCTCCTTCTACGTCAAGCCCAAAGACGAGCGCGGCTATGTGTTGTCGCCCGAGCAAGTCGCCGCGCGGGTCGCCGAGTACGACCAGGCCCCAATTACCGAGATCCACATGGTCGGCGGAGTCAATCCCAAGCTGCCCTATCAATACTATCTCGACGTCTTGCGGGCGATGAAGCAAGCCCGTCCGGCTGCGCATCTGAAGGCCTTCACCATGATCGAGATCGCCCAGATTCAGCGCATCGCCAAAAAGCCGCTGGAGGAGATTTTTGCCGATATGAAGGCGGCTGGGCTGGAGTCGCTGCCTGGCGGCGGGGCCGAGGTCTTTAGCGACCGGGTTCAGGGCGACCTTTTTTGGACTAAGGCGGACTCCGAGGAGTGGCTGGAGATCGCGCAGGCGGCGCACAGAGTTGGCCTGCCCTCCAACGCCACCATGCTCTACGGGCATATTGAGAACACCGAGGAGAAGGTTTATCACCTCGTGCGGCTGCGCGAGGTGCAGGATGAGACCGGCGGTTTCCTCTGCTATATCCCGCTCTCTTTTCACCCTGAGCGTACCGAATTGGAGGACTTGCCTGGGCCGACGGGTTGCCTAGATCTCAAGGAGATCGCTGTGGGTCGGCTGATGCTCGACAACTTCCCCCACGTCAAAACCTTCTGGATTATGAATACCATTGAGATTTCGCAGACCGCGCT
>JAPOYQ010000684.1:2243-2829 GCA_026706505.1 Gemmatimonadota bacterium | reverse complement strand
CCCCCTCGCCATACGCTTGGATTTCGCTCAGATAACCTTCGACCTGTTCATTGGGGTTGTATTCGAGATGGCGCACTTCGATAAAGCGCACCTCCTGTAAGGGAAAGGTCTCTTCGAGGTGCTGGTAATTGCTGAGATTGCGCCGCTCGCCAAAGGTGGTCCAGATCCGCTCGCCGTTGGGACTAAGCGCCCCGTCCGACAGCCGCAGTTGATAGGCCAGCGGCGACATCTCATCGGCTGGCGCGAGCAACTTGATGCGGTCGAGCCAGTACTTGGCACCGAGGTCAATTTTGAGTTGCCCTTCGTCGAGCACCGGATCGTAGAGCGGCACTCTGAAGCTCGAGTTGTACAACCCGTCGGAGAAGATACTGCGGAACAGGAAATCAAAGCCGCGCTCGTCAGCGCCGCGCTCGATCTCGCTCTGGGTTAGCTGCACCACGTTCTGACCCGGTGAATAGACCTCGACCTCTGCGAGGCGAGGTCGCTCGTGGCGATAGTAGCGCACCGTACCGCGCTCCTCACTAGGCAGATCAAAGTAATCGCGCTCGGCGACGAGAATCTCGCGGCCCGCAGCGGTGACGCGAAA
>JAPOYQ010000684.1:0-2233 GCA_026706505.1 Gemmatimonadota bacterium | reverse complement strand
CCCCCGATCTTCTTCCGCCAAGAATGCGTAGGTTCCCGCACTGATCTCCTCGGCCCGCGGCCCATCGGTGTCGAGTACATCAATGCGCAAAAACTGCACGATCTCACCCTCGACACCTTCGGGCACTTGGCGGTCGGGCGCGATGTCGAAGACGTATTCGCGCTGGTCTTTGTTGGGCTTAGTCTCCAAGCCGACGCGGAAAAACTTCCGCCGCTGGTCGCGGCCTTGCCCCCAGCGCAACCCATCTGAGGCCATTACCCCGAACTTCAAAAAAGGGTCGCCCTGCCCTTCGGCGACAAAGCGCAGTACTACGCGGTGGGCGATCACCGTACGACCTAGATCAATTTCCAAAAACCAACGATCTAGCGAGCTGGTGCGCTGCGGCTCCCAATAGGTATTGGGATTGCCATCCAAAACAAGCGGGGCACTGTCCCGACCGGTGCCCACCGCGCGGATGCCGCCCTGCAAGGTGTCTTCAGAGGCAAAGGTGCTGACATAGGTAAAGTCGGGCGCGTCTCGCGCCACTTCTATCACCCGGCGCAAAAAGCGCGGCTCAACCGTGCCGTCGGCGCGCACCACCTGCACCCCAGTAGGCGCGTGCCAAGCCCGCCAATGCACGGGCCTATCGACGCGCACTTGGTTGAACAACAGGCGATAGCCCTCGCCTTCCTGGGCGGAAAGTGCGCTAGCCAAGAGCAGGAAGGACAGCAGCACGAGTCCAAGGTTTGCGAGAGCTATGCGCGATAATCGCATACGTTTATTAGCCCCAGTTATGGCGACAAGGACACGGCAGGAGAGGAGTGTTGGCCTTCAGGGCTGAAGTCTTCTGTCAAATTGATCACACCGAAACCATCAATACTGATAGAAAAGATATGTTTGGGTGAAGGGATAGAATCGGAAACAAAGGCTGTAAATAGGATCCGGCTTCCATCGGGCGTCCATACAGGATCACCTACAGACCTGAACCCTTCTGTCAACGGGACTTGGTCGGTGCCGTCGGCGTTCATCAGGCAGATTTGACGATCCTCCTCTCCCAGTTGGCACACATAGGCGATGCGCTGGCCATCCGGCGACCACGAGGGCGCGAGCTCGCTTTCGCTGCTCGTCGTCAGGTTGACCGAATTTTTTCCGTTGGCATCCATCACCCAGATGTCGGCCCTACTCAGACTATCAGGGGCAGAGGCATAGGCGATACGCTGACCATCCGGCGACCACGCCGGACCAAAGTCGATGCTGAAGTCCGTGGCCAAGTTGACCGGGTTGCTGCCATCGGCGTCCATCACCCAAATGTCCCAATCGGAGCCATAGGCAATGCGCTGACCGTCTGGAGACCACGCCGGATTCCGGTCTTGACTCGGCCCTTGGGTCAACTGCACTAAATTGCCGCCGTCGGCATCCATCACCCAGAGGTCCCAATCGGAGTCCATAAACGAAAGGGTCCTGGAGAAGGCGATGCGCTGACCGTCTGGAGACCACGTTGGCTGCCGGTTGTACTCCAGATCGTTGGTCAGATTAACCGGGTCGCCGCCATCGGCGTCCATTACCCAGAGGTCGAATGACCATCCATCGTTTTCTCCTACGTTCCCTCTAAAACTTGAGATAAAAGCAACTCTAAATGTTCCATCGGCGTTGTTCACGCCAACAGGGATGGACCCCTCGTCGCTATCAGGAAGCTCGGCAATGTGCATCTTAACGGGGATAGCCACCTCGCCGCCATTGGAATGCACATACAGCGTGTCCGCATACGCCCCCGCAGCCAACCCCTCACCCGACGTCTCAATCGTCAACACGCCCGCGCCCTGACCTGCCAACGACCCGTCGGCTCGCTCCTCTACCTCCCCATCAAAGCCCGATCCCTCTACCGACAGCCAAGCCGACCCATGCCGCACCTGCCAAACCAACCGACCCAACCCGCCGTTGGTCACCTCCACCACAAAACTCTGCGGCGTCCCATCCACCTCCAACTGATCCACCGACACCACCAACACCGCAAACACCTCGACAAACTCCACCCCAACCGCGTCCTCGCCCGAGAGGACAACCTCCTGCTCGGGCGGGAAAAACAGGTGCTCGTCCTTGAACGGCACCAGCCGATAGCGCCCCTCCGGCAGGTCTGCAAACACAAAGCGGCCTTCGGCATCCGTCCACGCCGTATCCTGCACACTCCCGCTCAGATAGATGGCCACTTCCGCCAGATACGAAGTCTGTCCGACGACTTGGCCGCTAATGCTAT
>JAPOYQ010000866.1 GCA_026706505.1 Gemmatimonadota bacterium | reverse complement strand
CACCCCCACTTCATCCCCGGCCAACGCAAAGGGCCGGGTCGTTATCGGTCCACCGTCAAAACTGGCGTTGAGCGACGCGAAGCCGTCGAGGCGCAGCATGGCCAAGCCAATGCCCATCGTCCCTGGGTCCTGATCGGCCGCAATCGGTGGGTCGAATTCGCGCGGGATCTTGGCGTGCCGTCGGGCCGTGCCTCGGTAGTAGATATAGAGCTTGTCGCCCACGGCAATGGGCGGCGCACCGCTGAGCATTAGCTGGAACCGGTCCCACTCGCCCACTGTGCCTAGACCTACCAGTGGCTCCCCCGGGGCCCGCTGCCAGCGCTCCCCGTCGCGGCTGCACAAAAGCCGTAGGACTTGGGTCTGTTGGCGCGGGCGTTTGTCGAAGTCGGTCAGGATGCCCAAGTAGTGGGCGCCGTAGTTGAAACCCGTGTTGTTGTAGAGGGCCTCTTCTTCGTTGAGCGGTGCTAAGAAGGGTCGCGGCGGCGACCAGTGGACGAAGTCCTCGCTCGTGCTCATCAGCCGCTCGGGCACGCCGCGCAAAAAGGCCACGTAGCGGTGGCGCTCGGTATCGACCATCATGGACTGCGCATCTCCGACCGGCCCCAAGTCGGAGGTGCCGGGCCGCGGATGGTAGCGGAAAATCGGATCCGGCGAATGCGACCAGTTGATCCCGTCCGGCGAAGTGGCGCTGTAAATGCCCGAGCGCGGCCCGTCCCAGTCGTAGCTCGACCAGCCGATGGCCTTGTAGCGGCGGGTGGGATCTGGGTCGAGGGGGTCCTTGAGCATGGTCTCCCAGTGATCCTGCCCTTCGTGGTGGGTCGCGGGGATGACGATGTTGTTGTCCTTGGAGCCGAGGGCCTCGTGAATCCCGAGGGAGGGGCGCTCCCAGTTGATTCCGTCCGGCGACAGCGCGAGGCACTGCACGTGTTCGCACTCTGGCGCATAGTGGCCGGCCATGTACCACGCCTTGAAAATTTGTTCCTCTGCGTCGAAGATCACCGCCGCGGTCATGCCGCTGTGTTGTTCCCACGGCGCTTCTTGTTTGATGACGGGTTGCGTGCTGTCCTGCTCCGCTTGGTGCAAAACTCGCGTCACGTTTTCTTGTCGCTCGACGTCGTCCATATCGACGAAGAGGCGCTTGCGGTGGTCGAGTGAGTCCATGGCCCTACGTCCTCATGCCCGACTGGGATTCGAAGCCCAGCAAGCGCTTCAGGGTCGGCGTCGCCCGCGCGACGACCTCGGGGCGCGCCAGCTTGAATTGGTCTTGTTGCGGCTTCATAAACGAGCGGCAAAAGAATCCCAACAGAATCATCCGATCCTGCTGGGTGTGGTTGGCTCCGCTGCCGTGCCACGTTGCGCCGTGGAAGACGACGATATCGCCTTTGCGGACGTCTAGCTGGATGTCGTCGTCGTACTCTTTTTCCGGATCGGGGGCGTACCCGCGCTTGTAGCTGCCCGGCACGATATGCGTGGCCCCGTTTTCAGGCGCGAAGTCGTCGAGTACGTAGATGGTATTGGCGCAAAAGGCGAAGGGTGGAGGCGGCTGGGGAAAGCTGCCCAGCGGGAAGTCGATGTGCAGGCGGCCGGCTGGCGCACCTGGGCCGATGTGATTGACGGTGAAGCTGCTCAAGATGCAGTTGTCGCCTAGCAGGTACTCTTGGAGTGCGAGTACCTGCGGGAGTTGGATCATCTCCTCGTAAATGCGACCCTTGTTGACTAGGTTCCACACGCGCTGCGCGCACCCATCGAGATATACATGCTCTCCCCCGGCGGCCCGCTCCTGTACAATCAGCTCGGCCGAGCGGTCTCGCAGGGCATTGGCCTGGTCCGGGGTCAACGCCTCTTTGAGCACGGCGTACCCGTATTCGTCGATATGGGCCTTGGCGTCGTCGATGGTCATGGCAGTCGCTCTTAACCCCGCCCGACAAACGGCATCTTCGTCGCCATGATCGTCATAAACAGCACATTGGTGTCCAGCGGCAGCTCGGCCATTTGCACTATGGCGCGGGCCACGTGTTCGACGTCAAAGCGCGGCTCGACGAGCCTGGAGCCATCGGCCTGCGGCACGCCTTCGTTCATCCGCTGCGTCATATCGGTCGCCGTGTTGCCAATGTCGATCTGACCGCAGGCGATGTCGTATTTGCGCCCGTCGAGCGAGGTCGATTTGGTGAGTCCGGTAATGGCGTGTTTGGTGGCGGTATAAGGGGCAGAATTGGGACGCGGGGCTGCGGCCGAGACCGAGCCGTTGTTGATGATCCTCCCGCCGCGCGGGTCTTGATCCTTCATAATGCGGAAGGCCGCTTGGGTGCAGAGGAAGGAGCCCGTCAGGTTGACGGCGACGACCTTCTGCCACTGTTCGTATTCGAGGTCTTCCAACAGCACGGTCGGCGCTCCGCCCCCGGCGTTGTTGAACAGCACATCGAGTCGGCCAAAGTGCTCAGCGACTTGGGCGAACAGCGCGTCAACGGCTTGGGGATCGCCCACATCGGTGGACACCGGCAACATGCGGGCATCCGTTCCCGCCAGCGCGGCCGTTTCCTCTAGGGCATCTTGACGCCGTCCGGCTAGGGCAACCGCATAGCCGGCCTCGGCCAATGCCAAGGCACTGTGGCGGCCGATGCCGCTGCCGGCACCTGTGACGAGGGCGACTTTTGCATGTGGTTCCATTTGTCATCTCCTTGAATTTGAATGGTGGTTCTAGGCGATTCGTCGGGCGGCCTTTACCTCTCGCCGCCGCTTGTGCAACACGTTTTCCGTATATCCGTTTGGTTCGGTGCGACCGTTGAATACTAGGGCCAGCGCCGCTTGGAATTCGACGCTGGCGTCGAGGTTGG
>JAPOYQ010000729.1 GCA_026706505.1 Gemmatimonadota bacterium | reverse complement strand
ACTCAATGCTGAAGGGCGGGGTGAGAAAGGGGGCGGTCGCGGCGAAGGAAGAGCCTTCAAAGGCCAAGGCATTGGCTGGCTCGATCTCTAGGCGCAACTCAAATTGTTTGACGTTTACCATGCCTTGGGCCGCAAAGGTGAGGACGACCTCCTGACCGGGGCCGGTAGCCGTGAATTGGCCCTCCTCGATGTGAATGCTTTGCGCATAGCGGCCGTCGAGCTGGGCTGCGAGCGCTGGCGGATGCGCACTGGAGCTTTTGGTCGAATCGGTGCCACAGGAAGCGAACGACGCGATGAAAAAGAGCAAGGTACAATGGCGAATTTTCATGGGACACCTCACAATCGGCAGTCTTCGTTTGACAGTTCTCTAAGAGGCTGCGTTCGCTTCAAATAGGTTTTTTTGGCTAATTAAGCAAGCATTTTATCCTCTTACCCTACAGAAAATGAGCTTGAGCCGACGGGCCGCGTATTAGATATTAAGTGCGATGCCGAGGGCAATATGTTCTACTATTTCCTATATGTGGCCTGCGGAATCTTCCTAGTCTGCTTGGCCTATGCAGCCTATGTGATCTGGGGGCGGCTGGTCGCTCTGCGCGGCCTGCGGCAGCTCGCCTTCCGGGTCCAAATGCTGGCCCACGGCCGCACCTTGCGGCTCGGCAGTCTGCTCAACGCCCACCCGCTGTCGTTGTTTTTCTCCGACCGGCTCTCCGTCGAGCTCGAGCGCGAGCTCGTTCACTTGGAGCGCCGCCGCCGCATTCCAACCCCCTACCGCTCGCGGCAATGTATGCCATTTGCACTCGACCGGCTCAAATTGCTGAGACGCCGAGTCGAGCGAATTGAGCAAAGTATCTAGGGCATAGTTTTTTTCAGCTTAAGCCACGCTCTGCCGCGCCACATCTCCACACTGAGGCCGGACTGCACGGCCCCAAAATCCGCGAGGTGGGCATCGACATAGGCGTCGATGGCGGCCAAGGCGACCGAGAGCGCGAAATAGAGCAGGCGACCGTTGCGGCGGGCGGTGCGGTCTTGGTGTTCTTCAGGCGTGGGCGCGGAACGGATGCGGCGATGCTCAATCGCAACCGCAGTGAGGGCTGTTGCGCTTGCCGCGCCGAAGAACAGCCCCTTGATAGGGCGGCCATTGTAGAACTGTCCCCAGCCGGGCAGCACGGCCGAGCGCAGGAGCGCCCCATGCGCCGAAGGGAGGGTGGCAGCCCCAATATTGGGGCTGGACTGCGCGGTGCGAGTCGAATCGGCCTCTATCTCTGTTGCACAGGCCGGTTGCCCCGCGAGCAGGACGAGGAGCAGACTAGCCCAGCCGCATGCCAGCCGCAATCGGATAGCCCCGCACAAAGGCTATTCCCTCCATGGCGGCTTTGCCCGCCGGTTGTACTTGGGTCAGTTGTAGGGCTCCCTCGCCGCAGGCTACGGTTAAACCTCGACGACCGTCGGCGCAGAGTACGGTGCCGGGTGTGCCGCAGCCCGCAGCGTGCTGAGTCCGGTGCACTTTGAGCATTTTTCCCTGCCAATGGGTATAGGCTCCGGGCGTGGGATTCATGCTGCGGACGAGGTTGCGGACCCGCTCGGCTGGTTGGTGCCAATCAATCTGGCCGTCCTCTTTGGTCAGCTTGGGGGCGCGACTGATGCCCTCCGTACCTTGAGGCCGTCCGGTGAGGCGGCCGTCTTCTAGCCCATCGACGGTCTCCACGACCATCTTGGCACCCTCCACGCACAAGCGGGCCTCCAGCTCCCCGGCCGTCTCGTCACAGCCGATGGCAAAGCGGCGCTGGAGTAGGATATGACCCGCGTCAATACGCGGGCTGAGTTGGAAAGTGGTGATGCCCGTCTCCTCCTCGCCGTTGGCCACCGCCCAGATAATGGGAGCCGCGCCGCGATAAGCTGGCAATAGCGAAGGATGCAGGTTGATTGAGCCGAGGCGGGGAATGGCGAGTAGGTGCCGAGGCAGGATTGAAAAGGCGACAACGACAAAGAGGTCGGGCGCGCGCGCGGTCAGCGCCGCGGCTAGCGCGGGGTCATTGACCGCGGCCGGTTGCAGCACTTCTAATCCGAGCTTTAGGGCTTGTTCTTTGACGGGCGGACTTGCAAGCTGGCGTCCCCGCCCCTGGGGTCGGTCGGGATTGGTGACGACGGCGATGAGCTGGTGGCGACTCTGAGCGAGGGCTTTTAAGGAGGGAACCGCAAAGCGAGGGGTTCCCATAAATACGAGCCTCACTACTTCCCCTTGTCGTCTTCTTTATTTTTTACCCGCGAAACGGCCGCCCGCGAGATTTCGATCTTGACGTTGTCGGCGATTTTGACTACGAGGATATCGTCTTTGATGTTGAGAATAGTGCCGTGGATCCCGCCGCTGGTGACGATTTCATCGTTTTTTTCGAGTTCGTCGATCATCCGCTGTTGGTTCTTCTGCTTCCTCATCTGCGGCCTCAATATCAAGAGGTAGAGAACCAAGAACATCAGCACAAAGGGCAGGAGCGAGGCGATGGGGTTGGGCTGTTGGCCGCCTTCAGTGCCCCCCCCCATAGCGTAGGCAGTGGAAATGAGATCGAACACGGATCAATTCCTTTCGGTAGAGTAAAAGCTCTAAGAAATCTAATAAAAATCCCCGTACTGAGTAATACCGGCATAGATGGTATGCCGAGACCACTTATTTTATATTATCAGCAAACCCCATCGCGGAGGCTTGTATAATGAGCGAAGACCTGCGGCACGAATGCGGTGTGGTCGCGCTATACTGGTTGGACCAAGCCCCGGCGGGGACCAATGGTCGCAGAGGCAAAAACGACAAGTGGGTAGATGTGGTACCGATCTTGCCAGGGATGCT
>JAPOYQ010000043.1 GCA_026706505.1 Gemmatimonadota bacterium | reverse complement strand
CTTTGGCTACGATTTTGCGGCTATGCGGCGCGGGGTACTGGCCCTGCGCCAGCGTTTAGAGCGTTTGACTCCGACCGAAGTGCGGGCCTTGGCGGTGGGACGTCCGAGTTTAATGGATTTTCTGGGGCTGTTGGCCCAAGATGGAGCCTTGCTCGATTGGGTGCAGTTCCGGGCCCATATACTAGCCGAGCGCATGGGGGAATTTCGCGCCGCTGTGCAGGAGGCCGGGGGCCGCGATAAAGTCTTTGGCAGCGATGTGTTTCCCGCCTCCACTGGGCTGTTGGGCGGGCATTGGTACGGCAAGTGGGAAGAGGCGACGGATTTTCTCACGGGGGGGAGTTCGCACGGAGGCGTGGTGGGTTGGGCGACTGGGGTGACCAACTTGGCGCGGGAGTGGACTGCGGCTTTGTGTCGGCACGCTCAAGGGCTGGACGAGAGCGAGGTATTGGCTCTGGTGTGGCGCATGTTCGGGGTGGAGGATTTGGATTTGCCGGAGACTGCGGCAGGAGTGGCGGAAGAGCCTTTGCCCATCGCCGCCCTGTACGAGCGGGAAGTGGCGCGCTTAAAAGGGCAGACTAGTGGGGCGGTGCCGATTTATCCGCCTCTTTCAGCGGGAGCGGCTCCCGAACTGGTGCGGGCTTTGGGCGAGGCGGTGGCTGGGCATGGGTGCGACGGGTGTTTGTTTACGGTCGATGCCGAGGACGAGGAACAGGTGCGGATGTTGGGCGAGGCTTTGGTGGGCGTGGGGTGAGGTCGTTTCCTAGGGACGAGGGACTAGCCGGTTCTAACCCTTTGCAACGTAAGGCTCGAATCGCGCGCGGTCCGACGCTGATAGCTTATGCGGCCGCTGGCTATCCACCTTAATAAATAACCCCACTTGTTCCCCTTCTGCCACGATATCGTTCAGTTGGTTATAAAACTCAAAGCGCATCGTAGCTGACGCGTTTTTCAGCTCCGATATCCACAAAACCACCCTGACCTCATCACCTAGGAACAAAGGCTTCTTATAGCGGATTTCGGTTCGTATTAAGGCTGGAACGAAGCCTTTCAGTTTAACCTCGTGAGCGGGAAGCCCCACCTCTTCCATCAACTTGAGACGGCCCACTTCCATCCACTGGACATATGCAATGTTGCTGACGTGCTGCCCAAAGTCAATCTCATACGTATAGATAGGCTTTATGTACTCGATCTTTTTCATTTTCTTCGCCTAAGTTTGTTTACGGTCAATGCCGAGGACGAGGGACAGGTGTGGGTTTTTCGGGACTATACCCTACGAGGAGGAACTATCCCAATGACCACCCGCGCTCTTACCCCAACTGCGGCCCCTACCCACCGTCGCCCTCGTCGGCGCACGGATGCGGTTGGCTATGCCACGGTTTAAGCAGAATCCCTTGACGATTAGAAAGTATAAGGCCAGTGATAGGGATGCGCTGCTCGAAGTATGGTGGAAGGCCAGTGCACTCGCTCATCCCTTTCTGTCCGAAGACTTCATGGCCCAGGAGGCAGAATATATGCGTAACGTCTTCCGTGCCGATGGCGAGCGGTGGGTGCTGGAAGAAAACGGGCAACCCATCGGATTCATCGCCCTCATCGACAATGAAATCGCAGGACTCTTCCTGCATCCTTCGTTTCACGGAAAAGGGCTTGGTAGGGCTATGGTTGACCACGCCGTTTCCCTGAAAGGTCCACTTCGAGTCGAAGTGTTCAAAGAGAACGCCATCGGGCGTCGATTCTACGAAAGCTATGGCTTTGTTTTCGAGGAACGATACCTGCATAAAGATTCAGGGTCATGGATTGATAGGATGGTAATGCCCTCCTCCCCCATTAGATAGAACCAGTGTCCATCAACGTACTCCCTTAGTCAGCTCCCTGCACTCGCACAAGACCGTCGCTTGTGCTAATTACTAATTTTGACCAAATTAGTAATTAATTAGTATTTCGTCATCCTGAAGTAGCAACTCACGCCTTTTCGCCGCCGATCCCCATCAGATGGAAATACGACTTCAACCATGAGAATGCCCAAAAACCCGAAACCTTTCGACGAGTTGGTCTCGTCGTACGAACCAAATGATTTGGTCAGGTTGCTGGGGTCGGATATCGGCAGCCTGCCCAAGGACAGGTATCTGCATTGGGACCAGCTTCGTCACCTGCCCCCACCGGAAGGGTTTACGAGCCTTGACTGGTGGACTGCCGTCAAGTTCAAGCGCATGGTTTCGCGGCACGAGCTGCCATTCAAAGACACTCGCGGCAGACCGTTCTCATTCAGCGACACGGGGAACCTGTACCGTCAGCTCCATCAGGTGGACCGGGACGCGAGCGGGAGAATCGAGGTCCCCCACGGCGACGTGGTCAACAGCGGCTCCCGCGAACGGTATCTGACGAATTCTCTGATCGAAGAGGCGATCACGTCGAGCCAGCTAGAAGGTGCCGTCACGACCCGCCGGGTGGCCAAGGAGTTGCTGAGATCAGGCCGCCCGCCACGCGACAACAGCGAACGAATGATCGTCAACAACTACTCAGGCATGGAGTTTCTACGCGAAAACATCGACGAAGACCTGACAGTCCCCATGCTCATGGATCTGCAAGGGACATTGACAGAAGGGACGCTCGATCGAGATGCAGTCGGGCGGCTCCGGCGGCCGACCGACGTGGTCGCTGTGGTGGACCAGCGCGACGGCGAGGTCGTGCATACGCCCCCGGACGCTAGTCAGTTCAGCGACCGCGTCGAACTGCTCTTGGATTTCGCCAATGGACGCACAGAGGCCGATCCATTCCTGCATCCGGTCGCCAAGGCCATCCTCCTCCACTTCATGGGCGGCTACGCCCATCCGTCTGTCGATGG
>JAPOYQ010000191.1:394-2849 GCA_026706505.1 Gemmatimonadota bacterium | reverse complement strand
ACAAAATCCCCACGCGCGGGCTGCCGGTCAGTACCCCAATCCAGCCCACGAGCACTGGACCGATGACCGCGGCGAATTTGCCCAGCATGTTGTAAAAACCGAAAAACTCCGCCGCGCGGTCGCGAGGAATGAGCCGCGAGTAGAGCGAGCGGCTCAGGGCTTGGACCCCGCCTTGGACTAGGCCGACGGCGATGGCTAAGGCATAAAATTCCCAGACTGCATCTAAAAAGTAGCCCCAGGCCGTCGCCGCGATATAGACGGCTAGGCCGATGAAAATTCCCTTGCGGGTGCCGATCCGCTCGCCGAGCCAGCCAAAGGCAATGGCCGCAGGAAAGCCCACAAACTGAGTAATGCCCAAGGCGATGAGCAGGTCGTTGGTGTCAAAGCCGAGGGACAAGCCGTAGTCGATGGCCATGCGGACGATGGTATCGACGCCGTCGATGTACAGCCAATAGCCGATGAGAAAGACAAAGGTCGTGCGCAGTTGCCTAATGTCGCGGCCGGTCGAGATGAGCTGTCGATAACCGGCCGAGACTGCGCTCCAGCCGCGGCGGGCGCACACTGGAGGCGATTCCTCGACCCACAAAAAGAGCGGCAGCGAAAAACCAGCCCACCAGATGGCGACTAGCAAAAAGCACACGCGCACCGCCTCGCTGGCATCGGCCAACCCGAAGGTCGTGGGGTGGAGGACCATTACCACATTGAGCGCAAATAGCAATCCGCCGCCCAGATAGCCGAGGCTGTATCCGAGCGCTGAGACCGAGTCGGACTTGTCGCGCTCGGCTACTTCTACGAGGAGTGCATCGTAAAAGGTATTGCCACCGGAGAAGCCGATGGCGGCCAAGACATAGACCACAACCGCCAGTTCCCACGCGCCTTGGGCGACCATGTAGAGGCACCCCGTGGCGAGGACGCCCAAGAAGGCGAAGGCAAACAGGAACTTGCGCCGGGTGCCGCCTTGGTCGGCAATGGCCCCCAAAAGAGGGGCTAGCAATACGACGATCAGGCTGCTGAGCGAGTTGGCCAGCCCCAGTTGGAAGGTGCTTTCGGTAACGTCGCTGCCGGCACTCCAATAGGACTTAAAAAATACCGGGAAGAAGGCGGCGATGACCGTGGTGGCAAAGGCCGAGTTGGCCCAGTCGTACAAGGCCCAGGCGATGATCGGTTTTTTGGCGTTGGTCGGCATGGTATTGATTGACGCAGGGGGTGCTCTTGGTTGGAGGTCGCGCATAACAGTATAAGGTAAAAAGGACGCGGTTGCCGCTGGTGCCTTTTATGGATAGCGTAGGGAGGTTTCTACTAAAGGGCGATTTCTCATGAACGATGAAATGTTCCACCCTGCGACACTTGATGTCGCAGAATGGCTGCGTTTTGACGCGGCGACCAATCCGTATGGGCCGTCGCCCAAGGTTCGGGAGGCGATGGCCACTTTTGCTCGCACGGGTGATTTTAGCCGCTACAGCGACGAGGAGCGCGCCGAGTCGTTGCGCGGGGATTTGGCGGCGCATTGGGGGCTTTCACCCGATCATTTCATCGTGTACAATGGGTCTGGGGAGGCCGTGGTCTGGCTTTTTTTGGCGCGGTTGTTGCTAGAGCAGCAGCGCTTGCTCATTCCGTCTCCGTCGTACGAGCGCTTTGTAGCGTTGGGGCAGCGGTGCGCGGCTGAAGTGATCCCGGTGCCGCTGCACGAGGAGGACTTTGCGCTGGTGCCCGAGCGCTTTATCGAGGCGGGTCGACGGTCGGGGGCACGGGTATTGCTGCTGAGTAGCCCCAACAATCCCACGGGCAACCTCCTTTGCGGCGACGTGGAAATGGCGCATTTGCTCGACGAGTTGCCCGACTGCCTGTGCATTGTCGATGAAGCGTATGCAGACTATGCCGGCTATAGCCGTGTGCCTTGGGTACAAGAGCGGGAAAATTTGGTGGTGCTGCGGACCTTTTCCAAAGCATACGGCATGGCTGGTTTACGGGTCGGCTACGCGGTTGGGCCTAAGCCCGTTATCGCCGCCCTCGATCAGATGCAGGTTCCCTGGGCGGTCAATGCGCTGTCGCTGGTGGCGGCACAGGCCGCGCTAGCTGACCAGGGCTATTTGCAGGAGGTCGTCGCCCAGATCCGCGGCGATTGTCAGGCGCTCTACGAAGGGCTAAATGCACGGCCATGGTTGCGGGTCTATCCGAGCGCGGCGAATTTCTTTTGGGTGCGCTGCGAGGGGCCCGACCCGGAGCGGCTACGGGCAGGTTTGGAAAAACAGCGAATCCGCGCGCGCTGGCGGCAAGACGCGCCCGACTTTGTGCGGCTTACATCGCTGCGCCCCCAAGACAACGAGTATTTGTTGGCCGCGCTCGATGAGGTCGGGCAATCAGACTAACACAAGGGAGAGGTATGGAATACCGCAATTTGGGCAAGGCTGGCGTCAAGGTGTCCAAGGTGTCTTGGGGCGCGGCGCTACGCGGA
>JAPOYQ010000191.1:0-355 GCA_026706505.1 Gemmatimonadota bacterium | reverse complement strand
CTTGGGGTGCAATTTTATCGATACGGCGCTGTATGGTGGGGGACGCTCCGAACAAGTGGTGGGCAAGGCCATCAAGGGACGGCGCGAGGAAGTGGTGCTGACAACCAAGATTTTTGGCACCTTGGGTAATAGTCCCAATCACGTGGGGCTGTCGCGGGTCAATCTGCTGCGGGGCATTGAGGCGTCGCTGCAGCGGCTACAGACCGATTACGTCGATCTGTACTTGCTGCACACCTTTGATCCGGTCACGCCGCTGGAGGAGACCTTGGGTGCCCTCGACGACATTGTGCGGCAGGGCAAGGCGCGCTACGTGGGGTGCTCTAACTTCCCGCCGTGGAAGATCGTCGAGGCTCTG
>JAPOYQ010000349.1 GCA_026706505.1 Gemmatimonadota bacterium | reverse complement strand
AATATCTCGCCGTTGCTGGGCCTATTTGGCACCATCCTCGGCATGATCACCTCCTTCAAGGCCATTGCCGTGGCTGGCACGGGCGATCCCAAGGTGGTGGCCAGCGGCATTTCGCAGGCTCTGGTTACCACGGCCACGGGGTTAGCGATCGCCATTCCCACTATCGTGGCTTACCGCTCGCTAGCCCGGCGCGCCGAACACCACCGCAGCCGTCTCGAAGTCTATGGGCTGGCTTTCGTCAACACCTTGCTGATGGTCGGCCAAGATCAATTGGACGAGGAGGCAGCCGGCTAATGGCTTTGGTGCTTAGCCGCAAACGGGAAAGTCTGACCAAGGACGAAGGTCCGGATCTGACGCCGCTGATTGACTGCGTTTTTCTGCTGCTCATTTTCTTCATGGTCACCACCGTCTTCATCCACTCCAAGGGACTAGACGTGGACCTTCCGGCCCAGAGTCAGGCGACGGAACAGCAGGAAAAGAAAGACATCAATATCCTCATAGACGCCCAAGGCCGCATCCAGATCGGCGGCGAGGACGTGGTGCCAGAGGCCCTAGTCGCACGGATCAAGCGGGCCATGAAAGAGGCCAACAACGATAATATCATCATCCAGGGGCACGTCGATGTTGCCCAAGAGTACGTGGTCTTGGTGGTGGATGCGGCTAAAGCGGCCGATGTCGCGGGTATAGCTTTCGCCAAAGAGGAGGCCCCCTAGTGATAATGCAGCGGACCTCCATATTGGAAGACTTAGAGGACGAAAACCTCAATCTGACGCCGCTGATCGACTGCGTTTTTCTGCTGCTCATTTTCTTTATGGTCACCACGGTTTTCAAGCAGCCCTACAGTTTGCAGGTGGAGTTGCCCCAGGCCCGTCAATCTACCATCGTCGAAGAGAAGAAATTGGTGGCATCGATCGACAAGTCGGGTGCTATGGAACTCAACCGCCAGCTAGTGAGCATGGCCAAACTTCCAACGGTACTCGCCCGCGAGAAAGAGACGACCCGCAGTTTGACGTTGATCATTCGCACGGACAAGAAGACCCGGCACGGTCCTGTGCTCGAGGTCATGGAAATTGCCAAGCGGCTCGACGTCGACAAGGTCGTTTTGGCCACCGAAGAGGATGAAATCTGAGCAGCTTCTGAAGCGACCGACAGTAAACTCCATGCGCTATCTCGTCTCTACTCTCTGTCTAGTCCTGACCGCTTCTTCCGCTCCCGCCGAGGATGTCCTGCCGCACCACACCATCCTCCGCGCCGCCGGGCCTATTGCCGTGGACGGCCACCTCGACGAGCCTTCCTGGGAGGCCGCCCAGGTCCTCGATCAGTTCGTCTTCCCTTGGTGGACTGAAGGGGTCAAGGATCACACTGAGGCCCGCTTGTTGTGGGACGATGTGCATCTGTACGTCGCCTTCACTGCGCACGACCCGCACATTTCGGCTACCCTGACCGAGCGCGACAGCCCGGTGTCGCGCGACGATTGCGTCGAGGTATTCATCGCTCCAGACACCAGCCAAGTCACCAGCTATTTCAACTTTGAATTCAATGCCTTGGGCACGATTCTGGACCGCTCGCCGCACGCCGATCGTTCGTCCGCATGGAACGGCGAGGGCGTGCAGGTGGCTATCGACATCCAAGGCACACTCAACCAAGAGACGGATCAGGACACACTCTGGACTGCTGAGATTGCCCTGCCCTTTGCCGTTTTCGCTCCATACGCCCCCAACCTGCCCCCAACCGCCGCCGATGTGTGGCGTCTCAACCTGTACCGCACGGGTGGCGCGGTCAATCTGCAGTACATCACTTGGTCCAATACCCTGACGCCCAAGCCGCAATTCCACGTGCCCGAGCGCTTTGGGGTGGTGCATTTCGACAGCCAGTCGGTATTGAGTCTGCAAGACGAGGCCGAGTAGGAAGACGCGGCTAGCCGTGTCTTCATCAAATCGGGATTCTCGACGAACTACTGCTACAGTTATCTACCGCGTTCTGCTGCTACTTGCGCTGTTCGCGTCCTGCGAATCCACAGATGCGCCGCTCGTCCTCTACGAGAGCCCGCATGGGTTGGTGGTACTGAAGGCGGTGCGGGTCGATTTTGCGGAAGAGGGTAAAGAGGCGGCTGCGGCGTGGGCGCACTTTGCTGCCGGTGAAGATCACCTCAGCGCGGGTCGCTGCGGTGCTGCGGCTGAGAGCTATTTGCAGGCCGCGGCGCGGCGACCGTCTCCGGCAGTCTGGCTCAATGCGGGGGTTGCGTTGCTGTGCGATGGCGAGTATGAAAGGGCGGGGGAGGTGCTGGCAAAGGGACTGGAATCTGCCAAGGCGGCTGGACGAAAAGATGTTCGAGCCGCTTTGCTGGGCAATCTGGGCCAAGCTCATCAGCGCCTAGGGCGTCTCGACTCAGCGCTGGTGTCCTACCAAGACGCGTTGGCGCTGCACCGGCAGAGTGGTTTTGCCGCTGGCGAGGCCCAAGCGCTCGGCGATTTGGGCGCGGCCTATTTCATGCAGGGCGATCCAGAGCAGGCGCTCAGCTTCCTAAAACAGGCGCGGGATGGGCATCGGAGGATCGGCGATCAACTCGGGCTGGCGCGAGACCTTGATCGCCTCGGCACGGTTTACTTCGTCCGGGGCGCGGCGGATTCGGCACTGGCGACCTTCACAGAGGCACTCGCGCTCTACCAGGGCGAGGAGTATCTGCGCGGTCAAGCCGGTGGCCTGACAAATATCGGCAACATCCACCTAGACGAAGGCCGGCTCGATTCGGCGCACTTTTACTTTTCTGCAGGACTGGCCGTCCTCGAGCACCTAGCCGACGACGCGGCCCGAGCAACTCAGCTAGCACGGATTGGACAAATCTACCAGCAGCAAGACGCTCCAGAGGCC
>JAPOYQ010000070.1:1049-2884 GCA_026706505.1 Gemmatimonadota bacterium | reverse complement strand
AGCCGTTGATGAGCGAATCGCGCCCTACGAGAAGGTGCGCGGTCTGGCCGGCAATGCCAGCAGCATTGGCTCCGATACGATGAACAACATGATGGCACTCTGGCTGGAGGCCTTCCGCAAGTACTATCCCAACGTCAAGATCCAGATCGAGGGCAAGGGATCGAGTACTGCGCCGCCGGCCCTGATCGAAGGCACGGCTCAGTTCGGGCCGATGTCGCGGCCGATGAAGTCGAGCGAGGAGGACAAATTCGAGCAGGCTTTCGGCTACAAGCCAACGCCCTTACGAGCGGCGCTAGACGCGCTGGCGGTCTTTGTCAACAAGGACAACCCCATCGAGGGCCTGAGCCTGCCGCAAGTCGATGCGATTTTTTCCAAGACCCGCCGCAGTGAGTTCCCCAATGACATCGCCAGTTGGGGCCAGTTGGGGTTGGAGGGAGATTGGACCAAGGCCCAGATCAGCCTCTACGGCCGCAACTCGGCCTCGGGCACCTATGGCTTTTTTAAGAAGCAAGCCCTGTTCAAAGGCGACTACAAGGACGAAGTGAAAGAGCAGCCCGGCTCGGCTTCCGTAGTCCAAGGCATCACCGAGGACCGCTTCGCCATAGGATACAGCGGCATTGGCTATCAGACCTCGGGTGTGCGCGTCGTGCCCTTGGCCAAAACTGAGGGACAGGAGTTTAAACAAGGGTCCATGGAAAACGTACTCAACGGCTCTTACCCCCTCGGGCGCTTCCTGTACATTTATATGAACAAGGCTCCCGGCCAAGCCATGGATCCGCTAGTGAAAGAGTTCTGCAAGTTCATTTTTTCCAAAGAGGGTCAAAAAATTGTCGTCAAAGACGGCTATATGCCCGTGCCGTTTGAAGTAGTCCAAGCCGAATTGGCCAAGTTGGATATCTAAGGACGCGAGTGCGTGGGCGAAAAGCCATATAAGCGCGGGATCACGCCGCGAGCGCGAATCTTCGACTGGCTGGCTGGGCGCTGTATCTCCATTGGCGGCATCGGCATTATTGCCGCCGTCATGGGGATATTCTTCTTCGTCCTCTCCGAGGCGTGGCCCTTGTTTCGCGCCCCAGAGATAACAGCAGAAAAAGCACACCAAGTAGCTGGCCCATTCGCCATTGGGCTCGATCCCTACTACCAGACCGCTTATGCAGTCGGCCCCCAAGGGGTGGATTTGTTGCGGTTGGACAATGGCCAAGTCATCAGCCGCGAACGGCCAGCCGAGCTGACGGGCCGCAAAGTAACGGCCGCACAGCGGATGCCCAACGACGTTTTGGCGCTGGGCACGGACGACGGTCATTTGCTAGTGGCGCGGATTCACTTCCAACTCGATTACAGCAGTGGCCAGCGGCAGGTGGTGACGCAGTTTGCGGTTGAACGCCTCATCGCAGTCGATCCGGCGGGCGAGTCGCTGGTGCAAGTGGCCTTTCGGGAAGGGGACGACGGCCGCTCGGCCGCCGCGGCGATTACGGCGAGCGGCCGTTTGGTGGTGATGGTGGCCGAGCAGCAGCAGGGCCTATTGGGGCCGGGCGAGCGCCAAGCAAGGCAGTACGAGCTAACGGCCGATTTCGACGGCAAGGCCACGCAGGTGCTGCTCGACGGCCACATTCGCCAGTTGCTCGTGGGAACGGACCGGGGGCAGGTGTACGAGTGGCGACTGGGCGGAGTGGAACAAGCGCCTGCGTTTGTGGGGCACATTGCCGTCTCAGAGGTCGCGGTTTCGGCGTTGGGGTACGCGCTAGGCGAGGTTTCGCTGGTCGTCGGCGACGCGGCCGGCCACGTCAGCACTTGGTTTAAGGTCGAGGAAAATGGGCAACGGTTGTATCGCAAAA
>JAPOYQ010000070.1:0-1039 GCA_026706505.1 Gemmatimonadota bacterium | reverse complement strand
CATGCGTCAGCCGTTACCCACATTGCCGCCTCTACGCGCGACAAGCAGTTCATCACGACCGACGCCGAGGGCGCCATCGCCCTGCACCACTTAACCTCCGAACAGACGGCCTTCCAACTGCGGGACGACTCCCCGGTGACCGCGTTGGTCTTTGCGCCCAAGGCCGATGGATTTTTGGCCTTGGGCCAAGACGGGTGGTTGCGGCGCTTTGCTCTCGACCATCCCCATCCCGAAATCAGCGCAGCCGTGCTATTCGGCTCCATCTGGTACGAGGGCTACGGGGGGCGCGAATACGTGTGGCAGTCTACTGGCGGCACGGACGAGTTCGAGCCGAAGCTCAGCTTGGTACCGCTGATTTTGGGTACGGCCAAGGGCACGCTCTACGCCCTGCTTTTCGCGTTGCCGTTGGCGATTTTAGCGGCGATTTACACGGCTGAATTTGCCTCGCCGCGCGTGCAGGGCTTGGTCAAGCCGTCCGTGGAAGTCATGGCCTCGTTGCCGAGCGTCATCTTGGGCTTCTTAGCTGGTTTGTGGCTGGCCCCACTGCTCGAATCGCACTTGTTGGGGACCTTGCTGCTGCTGCCGGCAGTGCCAACCGTGGTCATAGCTGCGGCTTGGGGCTGGCAATACGCCCCAGAGGCTTGGGTGCGCCAAGTGGCGCGGGTGGGGGAGATATACTTGCTCGGTGCGGTGACCCTGCTGGTCGCTTGGTTGGCGTACGCGCTGGGGCCGGTCTTTGAAGACTTGGCTTTCGACGGGCACTTTTCGCGCTGGCTGCGGCAAGACGCGGGCGTTGGCTATGACCAGCGCAATTGCTTGGTCGTGGGGTTTGCCATGGGCTTTGCGGTCGTTCCGCTGGTCTTCACCATCTGCGAGGATGCGCTCTCTAGCGTGCCCAGCCACTTGCGCGCCGGCTCGCTGGCCTTGGGAGCCACGCCTTGGCAGACGGCAATCAAGGTGGTGTTGCCCATGGCCCTGCCGGGCATTTTCTCGGCGTCCATGATCGGCCTCGGCCGCGCCATCGGGGAAACCATGATCG
>JAPOYQ010000381.1 GCA_026706505.1 Gemmatimonadota bacterium | reverse complement strand
ATCGCAAGATCATGGACGCGGTCGGCATCCCGACGGACATCCTGACGCCGATCGGGCTGATACGTATCCGGCGAGACGCGAAAGGGCCTTTCGAATGCATCCGCGTCGCGCTTGCCGACTTTGGATTTCGCTGCTAAAAAGAGAAGTTGAGGCCTAGCGTGGGGATTATGGGCAATTGTTTGATCTTGCGCGGATCGACTTCGGGATCGACTGAATCAAGCTGCAAAAACCACTCGTTGCGGCGGCTATATACATTGAATATCTGCACATAGAACTCGCTGTTGGCTCCCCACAGCCCAAACGACCGGCTGGCGCTGACATCGAGGCGGTGATAGGGCTGTAGGCGGGCGCTGTTGCGCTGGGTTGGTGACTCGGAAACCGGTGTAAATGCCTGCCCAGTGGCATACGCTAGGTTCGCGCCGAGCCGCCATGCGCCCACTTTGTAGGAGGCGACAAGAGACAGGTCGTGGCGGCGGTCGTGTTTGGGGGGAAAAGGACGGCCATCATTGAGTTCGGGGAAGGTGCGCCGCGTCCAACCGAGCGCGTAGCCGATCCATCCGGTGAGCGTGCCGGTGCGCCGCTGTAAAAAGATCTCGACCCCTCTGGCCCAGCCCGTGCCGCCGCTTTTGAACACGGCTTCCGAGTGCGTGTCTTCGTTGTCGTCGGGCAGTTCGGTATCCACGGTCACTAGGTTGGCGAGGTCCGTGTAATAGGCATCCACGGCAAGCTGATAGCGCGGCGAAGGGGTCCACTCGACGCCGGTGACGGCCTGATAGGATCGCCCCGGCTCGACGGTGTCGTCCAAAGGCACCCAGAAATCGCCGCCGCTGAAGGCTTCGGTGGTGATCAGTTGCAGGTGTTGGCGATACACGCCGGCGGCGGCTTTGACGCGGATTTTGTCGCTCAACTCTTGGCTCAGGGACAGCCGCGGGGTGAAGTGCCAGCGACTTCCTTCGCTGAAGTACGTCCCCCGTCCGCCTAGCTGCACCCGCGTGGTCGGCCCGAGCCGCCACTCGTCCTGCACGTAGCCTTCCAACAGCACTGGCTTTTGGCGCAAGTCGAGTTGGGTCCGCTCGTTGAAAGACCGGACAAAGTGGAACTCAAATAAGGTGGCCAACAACCCCAAAGAAAGTGTGTGATGGCGGTTGGCGAAGTAATCCAAGTCGCCTTTGAGCGACAGGTCGCGGATGCTGTTGGCGATGCGGACGGGCGCGTCGAGGAAACGGAGCGCGACGGTGCTTTCGTATGACGAGCCAGCGACCGTGAAGTGGCCAAACAGGGCCGGCGAGAACGCCCGCGTCCAGCGCGCAGTCAGGGCGCGGTTGCCCCAGCGCAGATCGACGAAAGACTCTTCGTCGTCTTCTAGGTCAATCCGCAGGTCGTCATGGCCCCAGTACGCGCTCGCGGCGTAGGTGTCGTCGCCCCGCCGTTGGTTGATGCTGCCGTTGAGGTCGTAGAAGTAATAGTTCAAGGGGATGTCCTCCCCGCGGGCGCGAAGGGCGCTAAACACGCCGTCCAAGTAGGTGCGGCGACCGGCTAGCATCCACGAGCCTTGACCGACGGGCCCCTCGGTGAGCAAGCGGCCTGAAATCGGGCTCACGCCACCGCGCCCGCTGGTGCGCTTGCGGTTGCCCTCGCGGTTGCTCACGTCGAGTACCGCCCCGAGCGTGCGGCCGTACGGAGCGGGATAGGCTCCCTTGTACAGATTGACCTCCTTGATGGCGTCTGGATTGAAGGTCGAGAAGAGGCCGAACAGGTGGGAGGGATTGTACAGGGGAATGTCGTCGAGGAGGATAGCCGTTTGGCCAGGGTCGCCGCCGCGCACGTACAAGCCGCTGCTGATATCCGCAACCGCTTGGACGCCCGGCAGTAGCTGTAAGCCGCGCAAGAGATCGGCCTCGCCGAGGGCGGGCATCTGCTGTAAAGGCTTGACGCGGAGGCTGATGTGCTCGGCCTCCACCGAAACCTGCGCGCCCAGATCCACCGGCTTGGGTACCAGCGTCAAGTCGAGCCGCACGGCCTCGTCCGCACCAAAGCGCAGCGTGTCCCGCCAGGTCTGGTAGCCTGCGTGCGACGCACTCACTACGTGCGTACCAGCCGGTACTTGCACGACCGCGTAGTAGCCGCTGTTGTTGCTGATCGCCGCGAGTTGAAGCCCTTCGACCGCAACGGTGACGCGGGTTAGAGCTTCGCCGCTGTCGGCATCGGTGACAAAGCCGCTTAGGGTCGCCGCTTGTGCTGACCCCGCCAACAGCAGCCACGCCGCCAGCACTCGCCTACAATTTTTTTGCAATCTCACCTGTTTGTTGTCTCACGGACGTTGAGCATCGGTATGTAGAGAAACATATCGACATATTGAGCGGGTTGCACCCCGAAGAGCCGTCAAAATCGGCCGCGCCCTATGCTGGCCTCTTGGGACTTCGTATCTTCAGGCCCTCGTCACTACTACATACAAAGGAAGGATCCATGACCACCGACCGCATTTTCCACCGCGTCATTACCGACAACTGGCCGCAGATTTCCCACGGCAAAGACTGCTATCTCTACGCCGAAGACGGCCGCGCGTACCTCGATGCCTGCGCTGGCGTCCACGTGGTCTCCATCGGTCACGGCGTTCCGGAGATAGCTGAGGTCATGCGGGAACAATCGAACAAGGTCAGCTTTACCTACGCCCGCTTCCTCACCCAACCGCAAATCGACCTCGCCGACAAAGTAGCCGCCATAGCCCCCGGCGACCTCAACCGCGTCTTCTTCATCTCCGGCGGGTCCGAAGCCACGGAGTCCGCGCTCAAGATCGCCCGCAAGTACCACATCGAGACCGGCAACTCAAAGAAGTACAAAGTCATCACCCGCTGGCAAAGCTGGCACGGCAACACCATCGGCGCGCTTTCC